>JAGQJP010000891.1 GCA_020430585.1 Myxococcales bacterium
AATAACAACTGCCAAAAGGAAGTTCTCGACCACATGAATCACTTTCAGGGAGACACAAAAACAAAAAAAATGTAAGTAAACGCGAAAACAGCACACACCTTGTCGCTTTCCATCAACAACCAAAACATTATCATTCACTTTACGTGAGCCGAAGACCTCGACCACCACCCTGCGTCTATTCGTTTTCTTCGGTCGCGGAATGAGCGTCGGCCCGGCGCAGTGGACGCTGGCGATGCTGGAGCGGGAGGCGAAGGCACGGCGGTTGGTCTACGAGCGATTCGTCGCGGATCACTGTCTCGCTGGGCGGTGTCGAACGCCGCCCCGACGAATTCCCTGACGGCGGCTCAGGGCTGCCAGCTGTTGGTGCGCACGCCCGCGACGCCGTACATGATGTCGCCGTAGGTCACGTAGTTGAACTGCTTGGCGATCGAGATCCAATCTGGGGCCTTCTCGCGCTCACCGCGATCGATCGCCAACATCCCGGTCATCAGGCTGTCCAGGAGGGTCGCGATCACGGGTGGTGCTCCCGTCGGATATGACGACTTGCCCGTCGCCACGACGTCCGCCAGCGCGAAGCCCGAGGGGTCGCTCTCGGTCGCCTTGGCGCGGAAGACCTCGCGCGTGTAGTAGGCGTACGACTGGCAGGAGTGCATCGAGATGATCTGATAGCGATCGCTGAAGGCGTCGGGATCGTCGAGGAGGTGCTGGGTCCCGTAGGCCGAGTGGCCGTTGTAGTGGATCACCGTGTAGCTCTTGAGCTGGGCCCGGAAGTTGGCGTAGAAGTCCTCGGTCCAGCTCAGCTTCGTCGGATCGAAGAGATCGATCACGATCTTGACGTTCCCCTTCTTCCAGATGTAGCGCCGAATCTTCCCGTCGTCGACCGTCTCGCCCGTCAAGCCGAGGCCCTCCTCCAGCTCCTTGGCGTGCGCCTTGAAGCGCGATGCGGGGTCTTCGTCGCCGCGATTGGGCACCAGCGCGGCGCGGAACCCCACCGTTCCATCGTCGAAGGGCTGCATCAGGAGGTCATATTCGGGATAGGTCACAGGACGGTCGAAGACCTTGGTGATCTCGACCTCGGCGTCGACGAGGGGCAGCGTGCAGCCCTCTTTGTCTGGGGTGAAGTAGTAGTGGAAGTTGTAGCTCGCCACCGAGTGGCCATCCTCGCCCTCGGAGCAGTTCGCGATCTCGGTGTAGCCGAAAGCGATCGGCGCGACGGGAACCTTGGCGCTGAAGAGCTTCGGGTCGAGCTTCTCCAGGCTCGGAACCTTCCCGTCTCGGGGCAGGCGTCCGAGCATGTCGACCTCGGCGCTGTACACGATCACGACCTCGTCACCGTCGATCTCGACGCTCGTCACCGAGACGCTCTCGGCGAGCTGGTTGAAGCGCCAGCCGAGGGCTTCCGCCGAGTTCTTGATGAACTTCAGCTGGTTGTCGACGAGCTCCAGTTGCAGCGCCTTGTCCTCGGCGAGTCCGCTCCAGTCGCCCGTCGCGCGCTGCCGTACCGTCGAGCGCACGGTTGCCTGCACCTCGAAGGTATCGGCGCCGATCCAGCCACTGTCGTCCTTACCGCCAGGATTGGTTCCCGGGTCGTCGATCGTCGAGCGCGCGCCGCAGCCGGAAACGACGAGTAGAGCGAACAGGAGGGTGAGCATTTTCTTCGGTTGTAGGGCCACGGTCGTTCTCCTCGCTAAGGTGTCGCCAAAAGTCCCAGTGGATCCAAAAGTCCCAGTGGATCGGAGGTTGTGCAAGGAGCGTACCGTCGAGCGGACAACGCGACTCGGATCGCCCATAACGGCCGATAATCAAACATGCTTCCCCCTTCGGCTGGCCGCTCGCCTCCACCGCCGCCGCGTGGTCAGCTGGCCCCGCCGCCGCTTGCCAAGGCGCGACGCGACCACTACAATGGAGACGGTCCGAGCGGTGCGCGCGCCATCTCGCCACGTCGCGCTCGGCGCGCGCGGAACGACGTCGCATCGAGGTCCACGTCACGCTCGGCGCGCTCGGAACGACGTCGCATCGAGGCGAGGGAGTCGCACCAAGGGGGGCACGGCTTTTGGAAACGGAGGCGGGTCAGCAGATTCCGAAGCGGTCGCCACGGTTGGGATTTCTCGCCATCAGCTGTCAGCTCACCGCACTGCTGCTCGGACTCCTCGGCTGCGGACCCAGATCGAGCGCGTCGGACGTCGAGACTCCAGGTGACACCACCTCCGAGACCCTGACGATTCCCAGCGCGCCGACGATCGCGATCGAGTGCGCCGATGACGACTCGTTCACGACGCCGCGAACGGAGGTCCGCGTCGGAGACACCATCGTCTGCCGCATCGTGTTACTGGCGATCCCGGCGTGGGCCGCGAGCTACCACACGAGCCCCAGCGTCTATCGTTGGGAGAGCGTCTCCGACGACGGGGGTGGCGTCGACAGCTCCTCCCTCGACGAGGCGGGCTGGCGCGAGATCCCGAGCTACGTCGACCTCTCCCTCGGCGATCGCTGCCGTTCTCAGGGCGCCACCCCTCGCGCGCTCTTGCAAGATTGCCAGAGCGTCTGCTGTCGGAGCGGGCAAACCCCCGCCGTGCGCGCCCGAGCGCGCTGTGCCGAGGAGGGCGGCACGGTCGTCGATCCGCTCTGGCAATGCGACGAGCTGCCCGAGGGGCAGTGCCACGTCTTCGATGGCGTCGGACGGACGCCGCTCTACCTCAGCACGACGTATTGCGAGTGGGGCCACTGCGGGACGGGCAGCCAAACGACGATCGAGCGAGAAGATCTCTGCCTCGCGTCGGGCCGCCCGTTCACCCTCGAGCGCGACGGGGTTCGCCGCGTCTGCTGTCGCGACGACGCCGACGGAAGCTACGTCGTCCTCGCGGTAGAATCGCTCGTCTTCGTCGAGTCGCTGGTCGAGCTGCGGGCGACCGCGCCCGGCACCGTCACGCTGCGGCTCGTCCAAGCGAGCGACAACCCCGTGCCCTTCGTCGAAGCGTCGCCGGGATCGAGCGCCTTGACGCTGACGATCACCCCATGAGCGCGGTACGTCCAGACGTTGGCGGAGACCGCGTCAGCCCCCCGACGTGATCGCGCTCGCCCGTGGGAGCTCGTCGCTGTGAGGCGGACCGGGGTGGGTGTCGAGCAGCGGTCCGCGGGCGAGCCACTCCTCGGCGGCGACCCGCCCCGCCTGATACATCTCGAGCATCGCGTCTTGCTCGAAATAGAGGTACGAGCCCGCGTCGAAGCGCTTGCTCGACATCGGGCGCACCGCCTCGAAGAGCTCGACGACGTTGAGCCCGAGCTCGGGCAGCGACTCGGCGAGGCGATTTCGCTCGAGCAACAGCTTGCGGTCCGTGTTGTAGGCGTTCTCCAGGAACGCGTCGGCCAACCGCTCGACCGCCATCCCCAGGGAGAGCTTTTTGTGTGGCTGGCTATCGGTTCCCGAGGTGACGAGGACGGGGATGATCCGCCGCGCGCCGAGAGCCACGGCGGGGGCGATCGGCGTGTTGACGAGCAGCCCGCCGTCCCAGAGCTCGAGGCCGTCGACGCTGATCGGGTCAAAAAGCAAAGGGATCGACGCGCTGGCGAGGATCTTCTCGACGGTGATCGGTCCGACGTGATACTGCGACGCGTCGGACTCGGCGTGCACCTGGGGTGGATGCGTGACGAAGCGGACGATCTGCCCGGTCCGCACGTCGACCGTGTTGATCGCCAGGCGGCATGCGGGACGGGCGATGCTGGCGCCGCCGATCCAGCGCGCGAGATACCCTCTCATCGGCTCGGTGCTGAAGAGATAGGCCGTATCGATCTGATCGAGGAGATCGCTGACGGCGTCGAAGCGCCCGGTCAGCAAATACTCGAGGGCAACGGCGAGCCAGTGACCCCGTCCGAACCAGGAGTGCTTGCGCAGCACTTGAAAGAGGATCCCCGCCGAGCGTTTGCGCTTGCCAAGCGCCCGTAGCGGCTCACGGGCGAGAAGCTTGGCGATCGCGCTCTGCGCCGAGCGGAAGAACTCGCGATTCGCCTTGACGGGCGGGTTCTTCGCCAGGCCGAGCCAGAACTCGAGCATCTGGTCGGGCCCCAGGCCCGCGGCGATCAGCGCACCATTGAGGGCACCCGCCGAGGTTCCGCTGATCGCATCTGGTGGACGGCGCAGCCCGAGCGAGTGGTTGCGAACGATACTCCAGACACCGACTTGGAAGGCGCCGCGCGCCCCGCCCCCCGAAAGAACGAGGCCGACGGGAAGCTCACGCTCGGCGGCCTTGGAATACGCGATCATTTGTGGAATCCGTCTCCAGGTTCGTGTACCTCTTTCATTGAAGCACTTCGGTGGCGGATTTCCAAAAAAACATCACATTCGTCGGGTCTCGCTCGGCGACGGGCGGCGGGCAAGCAGCGGCTCAGCCGCCGTTGTCGACGGTATGGAGCACCTGCATCGTCGGGTACGTAAAGGGGATCGTCTCGCACTGCGGGTTGGTCAGCTGCGTCGGTTGCTTCGGATCGTCGACGGTCCAGCTGTAGCAAAACTCGGCCTCGTATTCGCCGGGCTCGGCGTCGACGGAGCCGAGACACTGATTACCGTCATCGTAGACGTGGAAACGCCCGTCCCAGACCAGCGAGAGCTCGCCGACGGGAGTGCCTCCGGTAAACGAGCGAATGATCGTCGCCGATACGCCGCAAACCGCCCCGCCCTGGCCGCAGACCGGGACGTCGCAGCCCGTGAAGAGACGGCGCCAGGTCGTCTCGCCCTTCTTGCGGACCTTGACCCAGGTCGGAAACCCGAGGTCGTCCGAGAGCTGCACGTAGGCATCCTCGGGAATGTCGCTGATGTAGCGCATCGTGAAGACCGTCGGCGGCGGTTGTAGCTGTACGCGATCGTCCACGATGATCGTCCCAACGAAGCGTACGCCGCTCACACTCAGCGTAAGAGCGCTGAAGGCGACCGTGTCAGGGTTGCCGACCGCATCGAGGACGCCGGCGAAGGCGTAGCACCCCGTGATCGCCGTGATGTTGTCGGTCGCCGAGATCAACTCGAAGTCGGCGGCGTCGCACGGAGCGTCGTGATTCGGTAGCACGATCAAACGAAAGCGCTTGGACTCGCTCTGCCAGCGGAAGCCATCCAGGCACTCCGCGCCGTTGTAGGTGTCGTCGTAGAGGCGCGTGATCGTGAGCTCGACGCAGCTGCGGTTCTGCGAGTCGTAACCGCGAATCCGGCCGAGGGGGAAGTCGAAACCGGGGTCGACGAGCACGATCGAACCGGGGTCGAGCCGCAACACGTCGCCTTGGGTCTGGACGTCGGCGGTCGTATCGCCCGCGCCGCTGTCGGGTGTGACGCTCCCGACGTCGTTGGAGTCGCCAGCGCTGCTGTCGGCGCTGATCTGCGAGTCGCTGTCCGAAGGCTGGGCGTCGAGGGTCGATTGGGCGTCTTCACCGCCGAGATTCGCGCTCTTTAGCAGCTCCTCCTGTAGGGGCACGGGGAGGTTCATCGTCGCGCAGAGGTAGAAGTCGCCGAGCGTCGAGAGCATCGGAAAGTCCAGAGGGCATTGGAACCCCGTGACCTGTATCGATTTGCGAAAGACGCAGGCGGTCGTGCCCGACGCCTCGGCGAGGGTCCCGCCACTGCCGCAGCTCCCGCTCTGATCTGGATTGCGGAAGCAGGCGAACGAGCTCAACGCCAGCGCGAATGCGAGAAGCGTGGTCATGACCCGGCGCACGATGCTGCAGGATCGGTCGTCGAGGGCCATTGCCCTCGCGATACACGAACGCTGGGCCGAAACTTTTCTATCCACTTCGTTCATCGCCCTATCTCCTTGGTCCGGCACCCCTGTCGGACGTCGAATCTCTTCCGTCTCATGCGACCCTCATGGATCGAGCTCTCGCCATCGGTCACCGCGAACGCTCTCACTCGTCGTCCTCTCGACGCCGTTTGGCGCCCATCGGCGTGAGGGCGTAGATCAAATAGTAGCCGTCGTCATCGGGCGTCGCCACCGCGTCGAGCAACTCGCAATGCTTGTACACCAGCGCGAAGAGCTCCTCTTTGATACTGGGAAGAGCCGTCTTCGGAATCCGCAGCGTGATCGTCCGCGCCATTCCACGAGGATCCTCGTCGAGAAAGCGACTCTCGACCAGATCGCCCAGCGCGTCGACGAGATTGTTGAGGGCGTCGATCCGCGCCGAGAGCGCGCCTTCGAGGAGATTGGCCTGTTTCGAGACGACCGCGTAGGCCGCCGTATCGGGAACCGGTCGGGCACGCCCCTGCTCGACCAGCTCGGTCAGCGCGGCTTCGATCTCCTCGGGCTCCCAGCTCGGAAGCGAGGGCGCGAGCTCGTCGACGCTCTTCGGGCCGTCCCACAAATAGTGCTCGATCCGACGCGGCAGCGTG
>JAGQJP010000892.1 GCA_020430585.1 Myxococcales bacterium
CTACACGCCGCACACCTGGACCAACGGGATCGGCTTCGCCATCAACTTGCAACTGCACGGGGCCTCGCCCTTCCGCGACTCGAAGCCCCTCGAGTATCCCTACAATCCGCCCAGTTGGACACCGACGGTGCGCGATGGGCTGCTGACCGAGCCCTGGGATCACGAGAACGGTCAGCTCCGGCTGCCAACTCGGCCCGGCCTCGGCTTCGAGATCGACCGGCGCGCCCTCGAGCGCTTCGGGACGCACTACTTTCGGGGAACGAAGTTTCGCGTGGCGCTCTCGACGCTCTGGGACAAGGGGCTGAAGATCGCGCTCGAAGCGAACGCCGTGCGGACCGAGCGCCTCAACCAGCGTCACCTCGAGCTCGACCGCTGTGTGGCGGCCGGAGATGACCTGGTCGAGAGCGCTCTGGCTGAGTCGGATTAGTACGGGCGGTAGGTCACGGTGTTGCCGTCGGGAAGCGTCTCGATCAGCTCGACGGCGCCGTCGCAGGTGCGGCTGACGGCCAGATGCTTCGGCAGCGTAACGCCACCATTGAAATCATTGTCGGTCGAGAACTTCAGCTCGACGTCGTTCGGGTTGATCTGGAAGGCGCCCTCGTTGGTCACGATCCCCGACCAGAAGCACACCGCTTCGGGGGGACAGGGCGCTACCAGGTCGCGCTTCTGCATCGTGAAGTCCTTGTTGAACGTCAGCTGCACCTCCCACTGCGGACCCTTCGCCGTCCACTCGCCGACGAGCTCTTCGAGGCCCGGCGTATAGGCTTGCGGGCCATCGCAGGGACAGGGACCGTCTTTGTAGACCGAGACACCCGCCGAGTTCGCGCTGCACGAGTTGCCGTAGGTCTTGCCGTCGCAGCCGCAAACCGGCTTGTAGATCAGGATGCAGGCCTCGGGCTTCTTCTCGCAGACGCCAGAGCCGTCTGCCCAACCGCAGATCGCCTCGGGCGGATAGGCGCAGAACTCGTCCTTGGCGCAGGTGTTGCCGAGCCATCCACCGCAGTATTTCGGTTGCGGTTTGCACTCGCCGTCGTGGTCGATCGCCACGTTCGCCTTGCCGGCGACGCAGGCGTTGGAATAGGTCTTGCCGTCGACTCCGCAAACCGGTTTGTACTCGGTCGTACAGACCGTCTCGTCCGGTTCGGGGGGCTCGCAACCCAGCGCTACCGCGGAGAGGGCCACGAAAATCAGGGTTACCAAAAGATGCCGCGCCATATGTTCCTCCATCTCGAGTTCGTTTGCGCATCACGCTGCTACCTCGAGGTGAAGCAATCTCCGTACCACCCTTGTAACTCCCTATAATTACGAGATTCGGCCCCGCGAACAGAGGGGATCACTGTACCCTCCGGGCACAGGCGTGTGTAAAAATTCCTCACTCGCTGATGATCGATGCGCCTCAGGCGGAGGGGAAGAAGCGCTCCAGCTGCTCGCCGATCGCGTCTTCGATCGCCGCGTGGAACATCTCGGCATGCTGGAGAAATGCGTTGGCGGAAGCCAGCGGGAGCTCGTCCAGCGGCGGGTGGAGGACGAAATGCACTTTTTCCCCATCACAATGCAGCTCGAGCAGCACCCAGCGCTCGCTCTGAAACATCTCGACGAAGCGATCGTAGTGATCGTGACGCAGAAAGGACTGCACGAAGAGCCGCTGATTCGAGCGCATCTCCACGAGCTGGTCGAACTCGTCGTCGCCCGAGAGGATCGGTAGCAGCTCGAACTCGAAGGCGGACTGCTCGATCCCCGTGTTGCGGACGAGGAGCTCGGGGGTGCGCGGCTGTTGGCGGCGACGGGCTCGAAGCACCATCGGCACCGCCGTGGCGAGGGGGAACGAGACGCGGGTCACCTGAACCCCCGACTCCTCGTAGCGCTCGATCCGTGGGCTCTCGGCAGCATCGGGCTCAGAGGCCAGAGGCGCGTCGGGATCTGGCGGCATCGACGGCGGATCGGCACGCCGTCGCTCGCGCTTGCGTCGAACGAAGCGATACCAGTGAACGACGAAGGCCGAGGTCAAGATCGCCGCCAACCCGATCACGGGCCAACGCCAAGCCAGCGGCATCGCCAAAAAGGCGACGGCGAGGACGACCAATCCGACGGCGAAAAGAATAGCTTGCAAGGCAATCACTCCGTGTGAGCCATCGCCACAACGTAGTCAGCATCACCCGTGAGTCAAGGCCAGCGGCAGACCGATTCAGACGCGTTGGAGTCGCTCGAGCAACTCGACGTAGCGCTGATCGAGGGTCGGCGCCTGCAGATGGCGCAAACTCAGGGCGAGATGGTCGGTGAGCGCTGAAATCGGCGTCATCGCTCCGATCATCACCCAGGTCGCCAGTCGGTCGACCAGCGGGCGTATCCGCACGTCGCGGATCGCCTCGGGAGAGCTCGCCAGCTCGTCGAACGCGCGGCGGTCGCGCCCGAGCGCATCAGCGTGCTCCGACGCCAGACGCGCCTCGAGCACCGCAAAGAACCCGCGATGCACGCCCAGTCGCATCGCGTCGCGCATCACTTGGGCGCGCAGCACATTGTGCGTCCCCTCCCAGTTCTCGCTGACGACGTTGTCGCGAAGGAGCCGCGGGAGGATCGAGAAGCTCTCGATCGCGCCGTTGCCCCCGAGGACCTCGATCCCCCGGTTGATCGTCTCGTGGGCCAACATCGCCGTCCGCAGCTTGTTGATGTTCACGGCGACGCGGAAGAAAGCCTGCTCGTCATCGCTAGCGCTTCCGACGTCCATCTTCTCCTGTAGCTCGGCGAGCCACATCGACGAGGCCAAGCAGGCACTCGCGTCGGCGCGCATCCACGCCAGGGTCTCCTTGACTTGAGTGAAGGCGCCGATCGGACGACCGAAGGCCTCGCGGTGTTGCGCGTACGTCGAGGCGATCACCCACGCCCGGCGCGCACCCGCTGCGGTCGAGAAGGCGTTGTACACACGCGATGTGTTGATCACCCAACGCATCACGTTCTTGAACCCTTGCTCGGCGGGCCCCAACGCCTCGGCCTCGGCGCCGACGAAGTCGATCTCTCCAGACGCCATCGAGCGGGTGCCGATCTTGTCCTTCAGCCGCCGCAAGCGGAAGCCGTTGGGTGAGCCATCGGCCTTGCGTCGCGGTACGAGGAACAGTCCGAGACCACGCGTACCCGTCTGCGGAGCGGCGATCCGAGCGGTCAACAAGAAGAGGTCGGCGTCGGCGTTCGAGCAGAACCACTTCTCGCCGTCGATCCGCCAGCGCCCGCCGGGCTTTGCCGATTCGGCGCCGTCTAGGGGCGCGGCGACGGCCGCGTTGGCGCCGACATCCGACCCGCCCTGCACCTCGGTCAAGAATTGGGATGCGGTGAAATTGGTGTCGAAGTCGGGATCCAACAGCCGGGTGAGGAAACGCTCCTTCTGCGACGGCGTGCCAAGGGCGGTCAAGCTGCGAATCGCCCCCGCGTCACAGGCCAGCGGGCAGTTGTGTCCTCCTTCACCGACCTGGCTCGTGAGATAGAACAGGCTCATCACGTAGCGATGGCTCGCGGGGATCTCGCCGTAGGCCGCCATCACACCCGTTCCGTAGATCAGCTTGCCCGCCGTTCGCCAGCTCGGGTGGTGAGCGACCTGGCCCGTATAGGTACCGACGGGATCCCAATCGTCGAGAACCGGGAGGTTTCTGTGCAGATTGTTCTCGCGCACCACCGCATCCAGCGGCCCGGCGACGATGCGCCCCGTGGCGTGAAGTGACTCTTCGCGCGCCAGAAGGCCATGGTAGCGCACGAGCGCCTGCAACGCCTCGTCATCGGCGTACAGATTGGTCGGCTGTGCGGCGAGCCAGGCGGTCAGGTCGCGGCGGCCACGGATTATCGCGTTCTCGTTCGACATCGCTCGTCCTCCTCGATTCGCTCACGGAACGTGTCATGATACCGCTGATCGTCGCCAGATGCCAAGTCGAACTCGCGCCCTCCGGCTGCTGACGCGCGTCGAACATACCGCACCTCCGATGCGCGACATCCGAGCTCCCCCGGCGCTGGCCTGTGTAGCGCGCCAGCCGCGGCGATCGGGCTGGATCTCGGCGAGGGGCATTCGGTATACTGGTCGCCGCAGTAACGACAGGGTCGGTGAGAGAGATGTGCGCACGTGAGGTCGGAGAGCGAGAGTTTCAACGGGCCGTCGTCGAACGATCGAGACAGATTCCGATCGTGATCGACTTCTGGGCCCCCTGGTGCGGCCCCTGCCGGTCGCTCGCCCCCGTTCTCGAGGAGGCCGTGGCGGCCCTCGAGGGGCGTGTCGAGCTGGTCAAGGTGAACACCGACGAGAACCCCAACCTGGCGATGCAATTCCAGATTCGCGGAATCCCGGCGGTCAAGGCGATGCGCAACGGCGCGGTCGTCTCCGAGTTCGTTGGCGTTCAACCGCGCGAGTACATTCGGGACTGGCTCGCCGCGCTGGTCCCCTCCGAGGCGCGACAAGCCTTCGAGCGGGCGAGCCACGCGCTGCTCCACGGGGACCTCGAGGCGGCGGAGGACGAGTTGGTGCCACTGGTCGACGACGCCGACGTCGGCTCGGCGGCGGCGATGGCGCTCGCCGAGATCGCCTTTGGCCGCGGGCTCTACGACGATGCCCGGGCGTGGATTGCGCGCGTGCACCCGAACAGCGAGGCATACACCCGAGTCGACGCGTTCGAGAAGCGGCTCGAGCTCGCTGCAGAGGCCGAACGCTTCGGTGGTGTCGATTCGGCGCGCGCGGCGGTCGAGGCGAAACCCGACGACCTCGAGGCGCGCTTCGCCCTCGGCGCGGCGCTGACCGCGGAAGAGCGCTACGAGGCCGCCCTCGAGCAGTTCTTCGAGATCATGAAGCGGCAGCGCAGCTTCCGCGACGGTGCCGCCCATCGTTCGATTTTGGCGATCTTCGAAGCCCTCGGCCCCGACAGCGAGCTCGCCCGCCAGTATCGGCGCAAGCTGCAAATCATCACCTGAGGCTCTCGAGAGTAGGGATTGCGTGTCGAAGAGGCTACTTAGGGGCGACGTCGAAGCTGACCTCGAGCTTCGCCGTATGGCTACCGTCGTTGCTCCAGAAGCCAACGATCTGTCCGTGCATCGTCAGCGTCAGCGTCGCCTTGATCTGGCTCGCGCTGATCTCGTGGAAGCGGATGAAACCGCTCCAGCTCTGCTCGAAGCTCGCGCTCTCGAAGTAGCAGAAGCAGGAACGAGCGAGATAGATCAGCTGCACCGCGTCGAGATGATTCGTACCGGGGGTAAAGACCAGGCTGTTCGTGTCGATCCAGCCGCCGCTGACGTCGTGGGTCGACGTCGTCCCGGCGAGGGTGTAGACCGTACCGATCGTCACGTTCGCGAGCGCCTTCTTCTCCAAGACGAGGCGCAACGTGTCGCCGAACTCGTCGTCGACCGCTTGGGGGATCGGATCCGCCGACCCTCCGACGTTGATCGTGATCAGCCCGTCCGCCAACGTCGCCGACTGATGAAGGGTGTCGTACTTCGGAACCGATGTGTCGACGGTCAACTCGAACGTCGGAGTCACCTCGCCCTCTGGAAGAAAGCAACCAGGGAAAAGGAGCAGCAGTAGGGTAAAGAGCCACGTCGCGTGTTTCATGGGACCTCCTCGAGTCTACCGAGTACGCTTGATGCAGCTTGCGTGCCATGGCACCGCCAGCGTTTTCGCACTCCTAGCGCCCTCGACCTGTCAACATTGTATACAGCGACGGCGTCGTTTACAAGTCGGCAGAACCGCAGGCCTCACCGTGCTCAGGCCACCCGTTGCGTGTGAGCCGCGAGTTGTCGTAAGCTGGAGCGACGAACGGCTACCGACGGAGTCTCCGATGAAACCCAAGCTCTGCGTCTGTGGACGCTCGAACAAGCTGCCGCTGTGCGACAACAGCCACGAGAGCGAGGGCTGGAGCTGCAGCGCACCGACCGAACGCACCCCGCTGCTGATTGCCGCCTCGTCACGCTACCTCAACCTCGCCAAGAAGCTCGCCTTCCACTACGGCGGGCGAGCGCTGGAGCCCGCAGAGAGCACGGCGGGGTCCGCCGAGCGCCTCCTCGTCCTCGTCGATCCGACGGACCTCGACGAGCTTCGCCGCACGATCGAGTCGCTGCAGGCCGACGAAATCGTCGCCTTCGTCGTCGGATTCGACCCGACCCTCGTACAACCGCTCTTTCCCTCAGCGGAGTTGCGATTCCTCGACGACTCGAGCCCGCTGGCCGCGTTCCACAGTGTGCGGCGTCAGCTCGAGGAGCGACAGGCGCCAAACGAGCGCGCCGACTGGCGCTGGCCGAGCACATTCGTCTCTCACGCCGTCGCCGACGAGGGACGCCTGCTTGGCGCCGTCGAATACCTCCGCCAACACTTCTGCGCAAGCCTCTTCGTCTGCAGCGATTCGATCGCACCCGGAAGCGCCTGGCAGGACGAGATCGTCGGCGCCCTCCGCGCCGCTGAGCGCTTCGTCGCGGTCGTCTCCGAGGCGAGCCTCCGCTCGCACTTCTGTTCCTTCGAAGGGGGAATGGCCCAAGCACTGGAGAAGCCACTGCGACTGCTCTCCCTCGATGGCAGTCGCCCGCCGCTCTTCTTCGCCCAGCTGCAATGCATCGATCTTCGGGCGATTCAGCAGCGGCGCCCCTGGCTGAGCGACGACGACGTGGTGGTCGACGCGCTGATCCGCTGCTGCATCGAGTGAAACCGACGCGTTTGCAGGGACTACCTGGGAGGCACCGCTCAATCGATGCAGCTTCGACTCTCGACGTCGCACACGCCGTCGACGTTTCCGGGCTTCTTGCAGTCGCAGTTAGAGAGGCAGGCCCCGATGCAACCACTCAGACCACTGCAGCCTCCGTTGCAATCCATCAACGTACATGGGTTCTTCTGACACAGCCCGTGTCCGAGGATCGATCGCCACTGGGGGTTGCAAACCCAACCCGGGAGGCAATTCGCACTCGTGTCGCAGGCCATCTGCGGTTCGGGCAGCGCCTCGCAATTTCCGTTGTAGGGGTTGCAGGTCGTCGTCGGCCCGCAGTTGACGCCCTCCAGGCAGCGGTTGGGAACACAGCGCCGTGCCTCGGTATCGCAAATTTCATTCGACCGACAGTCCCCGTTGTCGGAGCAGTTGCATTGCGAAACCGACTGATTGACGATGATCGCCAGCTGCGCGTACGTGTCCGGGACGTCCTCGCAGAGCATCGTCTGGTACTTTCGGGTTCTCGCGACCATCACGCGTGCACGAAACGGGGGACAGAGGTCGGTGAGGTTCTCGAAGGTGCGGATCTCGCCGGGTGCGACGACCGTCGTCTCGTTGCAACCACCGGGAATCGAAAGCTCCAGCGCCGGGTGTACGATCAACCCACACGAGAGCTCCTCGGTCGGGCAGCTCGATTTCGAAAACGCCAGCTTTGGGCAGTCGTGGGCACACGTCGCCGGGTCGTAGTACGGAAGGTCGCCGCTCCAGTAGAAGAAGCGCAGCGCGCCGCTTTTGTCCCAGATCACGTAGCGCTCGTACAGGCCGCCCTCTGCCGAGCCGATGGCGCTGTACTCGAGGACGATCGACTCGCCGGGCACAACGGGTATCTCGTAGCCAGCGGGCAGCTGCACGCAGAGCTCGATCAACTGACCCGAGTCGTTCTTCAGCGAGAGGAAGCGACACTCGTCGGGAGTGGCCCCGCCTCCGACGTGGGCGACTACCCCCGACAGGAGGATCTGGCCCGGCGTCGCTCCCGGTAGTAGCGATGTTTCGAGGCGAAACGGAGTGAGGTTGCGCCGAATCGTGCAGGACGATGGAGCATAGGCCGACGTACCGCGGTTCTTCGGATCGTGACGAAACGAGGGCCACGGAGCGCCGCCATCGACGCCCGTCGCCGAGCTTCCGAGGAC
>JAGQJP010000893.1 GCA_020430585.1 Myxococcales bacterium
CCACACCCTGCACTGCGCGATCGGGCCCAACGACGAGCTGGCGGTCCCGCGCGCAGTGCTCGACGACCCCGCCGTCCCCCAGGCGATGCTCGACGGCCTCTTCAACATCGCCAATTTCTCGGACGCGTTCTACACGCTCGAGGCCTACCGCCGCCTGCCCGAGGGCTGGGCGCCAGCGCCGACGGAGGTCTTCACCGACCTCAACATGTGGCGCAAGTTTCTACGCCAAGACCTGCGAATCGGTACGATCTACCTACCGAGCGCGCTCTTCTTCAGCTACCCGCCCAACTTCTCCGACGAGCAGTCGCGAGCCCAGATCGAGCGCTGGTTGGAGAAAATCAGCCGCGTCGATGGCGCGGCCCGGCTACGTGAAGCGGTGATGCGGATACACGCCGCCGCGCGGCGTGAGAGCCTGGTCGGCGTCGACGTCGATCGCACGCTGAGCGATGCGCTGCGGCAGTGCGCACGGTTGCGGGCGCAGATCGGGTTGTTGGCCGCCGAGCACGCCGCGATGCAAGAGCGCGCGGCGCGGATCGACCAAGCGCGGCAAACGCAGCTCGACGAGCTCTCGGCGGAGAACGCCGAGTTGCGCGAACGCGCGACGCGGGCCGAGGAGGCGAGCGAGGTCCACCTCCATTCGATTCGCTACCGTGTCGGCGACGCGCTGATCCGGGGACTGCGCCCCTCGAAAGAGACGCTGGCGATCCCGGCGCGATTGCTCGCCCTTCTCGTCGAGGGCGTGCGAAAGAAAAAGACGCGATGACGACGAGTCCGATCGTCGATCGGTCGTTCGAGACGTAAGGTAGCGGACGCGCGTCGCGCTCGAAGGGCTGATCCGCGACTGGTGCGAGATGGCGGACGGTTGGCGGGGGTTGGCTCGAGCGCCCGCGGAGGAGCTCTCGCCTACAGCGCGGCGCTGGCGGTGCTCAGCGCGGCGGCGCTTTTCGCGGCGGAGTTGATGCTGGCACTCGGCGCGGCGTTGCCGAAACGGAATGTGACGTCGGCTAGCTTTTCCGACTCTGTCCAAAGCCGCTCGGCGCTCTCCCGGTCGTGAGAGCGACGATTCGAGCCGACCTTCTTCGGATGGCCGCGCCACTCGAAGAGCCCACCCGGGCCGATGTAATCGCCCCCTTGCGCTTCGGGGGCCGTCGCCGCGTAGAGCGTCGGAAGCGCGCCCATCTCGGCACTCTGCGCCATCAGCGGATTCATCGCCCGGGCGATGCCGACGTCGGCTTGGAGATTGGTCGCCGTCCAGCCTGGATGCGCCGCCAACGCTCGGCTCGAGACGCCCGCCGCCTCGAAGCGACGTTGCAACTCGTAGGTGAACAGCAGATTGGCGAGCTTGCTCTGGCCGTACGCCAGCCAGCGTCGATAGCGTTTCTCACCACGCAGGTTGTCCAGACGGATCCGCCCGATGCGATGGGCGATGCTCGAGACGTTCACCACGCGGGAGCCCGGCGTGGCGACCAGGCGCTCGAGCAGCTCGGCGGTCAGCGCGAAGTGGCCGAGATGATTGGTCGCGAACTGCAGCTCGAAGCCGTCTTCGGTGCGAACGAAGGGTGTCGCCATCACACCGGCGTTGTTGATCAACAGATCGAGGCGGTCGTGGGTCTCGCGAAAGCGCTCGGCGAACGCCTTGACCGAGGCGAGACTCGAGAGGTCGAGTCGTTCGACGGTCACGTTCGCCGACGGCAACTCGCCGACGATGCGCACGCGAGCCGCGTCACCTTTGACGTCGTCGCGGCAGGCGAGGATCACCTCCGCGCCCTTGCGCGCCAACGCGCGGGCCGTCTCGAAGCCAATTCCACTGTTCCCTCCCGTCACGATCGCCACATTCCCGGTCTGGTCCACAATATCGTCAGATGTCCATCGCTTGTTCATCTCGCCTCCTCGGCGGTTCGTCGTTCCGCCTGCTGTGTTGTCAAAATAAGAGACCGATGGTCTTTTGTCAATACGGCATTGCAAACTATTTCACAACACCTTAAAGTTACACACAAACTTTCACAATCCCGACCGAATCCGTCGCGATGGTTTGACAGCGCAAGCGGGTTGTGGTTCCCTATTAACAGAACGGAGGTTTGATATGCGCTGCTTCCAACGCGCCCGCCAACCCGCTGAGATCGCTCAGCGACGCCAGGCGATCCTCGACGCCGCCGCCGAGCTGCTGCAGAGCGAGGGGATCGCCAACGTCAGCTTGAACAGCATCGCCCGCCACGTCGGACTGGCGAAGTCGAACGTCTACCGCTACTTCGAGAGCCGGGAGAAGATCTTTCTCGACGTGCTGATCGCCGACACCCAGAACTGGGTCAGCGCGCTGGAGCGGGCGCTCCTGCCCCTAGCCGGCAGCAACGACGCCGACGCCGTGGCCCAGGCGATCACCGACTCGGTCGTCGCCGCGCCGCGACTTTGCCAACTGGTCAGCGCACTCGGCTCCGTGATCGAGCAGAACGTCTCGGAGGAGACGATGGTCGAGTTCAAGACCAGCGTCCTCGGCGTCGCAATCCGCCTCGTCAACGCCTTTCACCTCGCGCTGCCGAAGCTCCCCGCGGCGGATCTGATCGGTTTTTTGCGCTCGCTCTACGCCCTGATCACCGGGCTCTGGCCGATGGCCCACCCCTCGCCTGTCGCCGCCAAGGTCCTCGAGCGCCCAGAGTTCGCCCCGCTGCGCACGAGCTTCGACCGCGACATGCACAGCGCGATTCGCCTCGTGATCCGCGGCTTCCTTTCCGAGCGCGAGCCGACTCGCGAGCGCCCACGCGACGTCGTCCAGGCGACGGCGTCCGAATATTGACGGATCCTCCGACCCGTTCGCATTGCCGTTCGCGCGCCGATTCAACAGCCGAGAATCGGGTTCTCTCGCCCGGAAGCGGACGCTCCCGGACGGCGAGGAGACGGGGCCGTCGCTCAGACGTCAGCGCTCCCGCGGCGGTTGCGCATCAGCAGGAAGACCAGGCAGAGCAAGGCAAGAAAACTCGAGAGCAGGAGCACGGCGAAGACCGTGGCGACCGAGCCGCTCTTGAGCAGCTTGCCGAGCAAGAGGTCTTGCACCACCGAGCCGACTGAGCCCATGCCGTTGATCGCGGCGGCGGCCATCGTCGCGCGCTTCGCCGAGCCGACATCGACCGCGCCCGCGCCGCTCATCAGGCCGTCGGGCCCGTAGAGCGTGAAGCCGATCAGCCCCATCGAGATCGTGAAGAGGGCCAGCGATCGCGTGCCGAGGAGGTAGAGCATCCCGCAGGAGACGAAGACGCCGACCATGAAGATCAAGGCGATGTTGGTGCGGCGGCTGGCGAAGAGCTTGTCCGAGAGCGTGCCGCAGAGCACCATCCCCGCGGCGCCCGCGACTTCGAAGACCGTCGAGAGATAGCCCGCTTGGTCGCTATGCATTCCGTACGAGGTCTTGAGCAAGTAGGGCGCCCAAGAGAGCAGCGAGTACCGGATGAACTTGAGGAAGAAGTAAAAGGCACCGATGACCGCGACGTTGATCACGAGCGCCCGCGGCCAGCTCGACTCGGCGTCGCTCGTCCGGGCGAGAGCGGCGCTCTCTTTCGACGCGGGGACGTCGTCGTCGGCGATCGTGAGACCGACGTCCGCGGGGCGGTTGGTCTGGTTGAAGAAGAAATAGACC
>JAGQJP010000894.1 GCA_020430585.1 Myxococcales bacterium
CTCGCCGATCTCGAGCTCGCGCAGGTGGCGCTCCAGGTCGTCGCGAATTTTCTGCGCCGAGTCATAGCGCGCATTCGGATCGCCAGCGAGGCAGCCGAGGATCACACGCTCGAGCTCGGGCGCGACGGCGGGGTTGACCTCGCTCGGTGGCTTGACCTGCGCCTTGAGCACGCGGCGGACGAACTCGTCCTGCGATTCGGCGTCGAAGGGAAAGGCCCCCGTCGCGAGGTAGTAGAGGATCGTCCCGACCGACCAGATATCGACGCGATGGTCGAAGGGCGCGTCCCGCATGCGCTCGGGAGCCATGAAGGCGATAGAGCCGACGATCTGCCCGACGACCGAGAGCCGCGACCCGTCGAGCGGCTGGGCCAGGCCGAGATCGGTGATCACGACGCGCTTCTTGCTCCAGTCGACCATGATGTTGTCGGGCTTGATGTCGCGATGAACTACACCTCGCTCGTGGAGCGCGAAGAGTCCCTTGAGGACCGGCAACGTGAGGAGCACCGCCAGCTCGGGGCAGGTCATCGGGTTGCCCGTGAGAAACTGCGACAGATTCACGCCAACGATCAAGTCGGTGACGATGTATTGAATCTCGGCGTTCTGATCGGAGACCTGGTAGACGCGCAGCAGGTTCGGGTGGTTGATCTGGGCGCAGATCATCCCTTCGCGGTAGAAGCGCTTGAGGAACGTCTCGTCTTCGCGGACTTCTCGTTGTAGGACCTTGACCGCGACGTCACGTAGCGTCCCTTCGATCACCGCGCGATAGACCGTCGCCGTCATCCCCGAGCCGAGGGGCTCGCAAATTCGATAGATATCGAGGGTTTGCCCTACGAGGTCCATGCGCGCGCTACGTTTGTGAATGCCACTTACAGTAGTCTACCCCAGGCGAGGAGACATGAAAAGTCGCCATTGGGGCGTTTACCCTCGACTGTGTCTGGGGTACGATACAGAGACGAATCGACGCCAACCCCGACGATGGAGAACGAATGCGCTATTTTTCCGCGGCCCTCAGCGACGTGGGCCAAAAACGCACGAACAACGAAGATTTTCATCTCGAGGACGCGGATCTCGGCCTCTACCTCGTCTCCGATGGTGTTGGCGGTCATCAAGCCGGTGAGGTGGCCTCGAAGACCACGGCGACGACGATCCGCGATCTCGTTGCCGAGCACCACGACTCGCTCGTGCGGTGGAACGCCGAGTCGAACGGACACGTCAAGATCCTGCGTTTTCTCGAGCAGGCTGTCGAACGCGCCTGTGAGGTGGTCCATCAGACCGCCCAGGACGATCCGGACCTCAAGGGGATGGCGGCGACATTGACGCTGCTGTTGGCTTTCGAACAGCGCGCGATCGTCGCCCACGTCGGCGATAGTCGGCTCTACCTCGCACGCGGCGATCGGGTGCACCTTCTGACGAACGACCACACACTGGGCAACGAGCTCGTGCGCGAGGGCGTGATCAGCAAGGAAGACGCGAAGAATCACCGCGCCGCCAACGTCCTGGTCCGGGCGATCGGCCAACACCCGACGGTGAAGGTCGACACCCTCGTCCTCGATGTTCTCTCCGGCGATACCTTCATCCTCTGTTCGGATGGCTTCTCGAACTACCTCGAGCGAGCCGCAGAGCTGCGGGGTCTCATTTCCGAAGAGTCGCTCGAGAAGACGGCACAGGACCTCGTCGCGCTGGCGAACGAACGCGGTGGCAGCGACAACATCACCGTCGTCGCCGTGCGCGCCGAGGTCGACGAGGCGTCGCGCCCGATCGAGCTCAAACGCACGGGAGAGATCGCTCTCTGGCAAAGCGTGCTCGCCGACTGTCCACTCTTCGCGGAGCTGACCTATCAAGAGATTCAGCGTGTGCTCAGCTTCTCGGACGTACAGCGCATCGAAGCGAACGCGCCCGTCCTGGTTCCTGGGGAAGATTCCGACGCGATGCGGATCCTCTTGATCGGCGAGCTCTCGCTCTCCCGCGGGCGGGATCATGAAAAGATCCTCGCTCCTGGGGCGGTGCTCGGCGTGACCTCGCTGTTCAAGCCGCGCCCTTGCAAGATCAGCGTCGTCGCCCAGACCCCCGTGCAGCTCCTTGTGCTGCGGGGCGAACAGGTCGGACGCTTGCTCAAGCAGAAGCCGCACCTCGGTGTCAAGCTGCTCAAGAACCTGCTCAACCGCGTCGGCGACCGGATGGACCAGTTCAAGATGGCCGACCTCGACATCTGAACCCAGGTTCGGCTCTTGGACCCTAGTCCACGGTCAGCACCACTTCCCGCGAGGCGGCGACGGGCTCGCCGTTTCGGTCGAGGGCCCAGAGCGCGATCACGTAGGTCCCGGGCGCCAAGCTCGCGGGATCGTACTCTGGGCGCAACGTGTAGAGCCCCTCGGCCTCGCGACGCGGGTCGAAACCGTCGGAGAACTTCACCGCGCCGTCGCGCCCGGTCTGCAGCCCGTTGTGCCAGAGCCAGACGATCTCGGCGGTGTTGCTCACGCTGTTGCTCTGCTTGTCGATCTGCACGTTGTTGGTGAAGATCGCGGCGATCACATAGGGTTGTTCGGTCGCTTTCCAGGACAGCGCGGGGCGCCCGCCGCTCTGGCTCTGGACCGCGAGCGTTACCTCGAGGACATCGGAAAAGATCGCGTTTTGCACCGCGAAGCTCGTCGGGCCGTCCGACGAGACGCGCTGACTCTTTTCACCGCAGCCCCCGAGCAGCGCTCCACCCGCGAGCAAAAGGAGCAGACCGACCACCGTGATACCGACTGTACGCATCACACACCTCCTCAAAAGACCTCGTTCCAAAAGCGAAAGACCAATGTCGCCCCGACGGAGGGGCCGATCGACGGGGCGAGCCGCCGTCGCGTGAACGATGAGCCGAAGAGGTTCTGGAACCGCTCGGCATAGGCGATCTCGCCGTTGTAGACGAACCCCGCCTCGAGATTGAACTCCATCGTGAAGTTCCCGTTGCGCACGAGGCGCGCGGTGGCACCGCAAAAGAGCCCGCTGGCGATTGTCCAGTTGCGCACGTCGTTGACCTTGTAGCGCGTCGTGCCGACCTCGGCGGCGGCGTAGATCGAGAGGAAGCTGAAGATGTCGACGATCGTGTAACGCAGATGCAACGCCAATTGGAGCACGGTACCTCGTTGCGTCGCGCTTCCCTTATCGGTGCCGAAGATCGAGTCGTAGGATTGGGCTCCGTGGAGCGCCGATCCCGCGACGGTCGCACCGAAGGCGAACCGGCGGAACTGGAGCAGGTACCGCAGCGTCGCCAGGTGTAGCCCTTCGAGATGCAGCGGGTCCTTGATCAGATAGGCGAAGCGGTATCCCAGGGTGAAGTGGTTCGAGTCGATGCGGGTCTTACTCTCGCGCCGCATATAGTAGTGTGCCAGCGGGGAGTAGAGCGTGCTCTCGAGGTGAAGCTCCTGCCCATCGCGGAGCACCAGGTCTTTGGTGACCGAGCGATAGCCATTCTTGCGCAGCTCGAGTCGGTGCGGGCCTTGGGGCAGCTCGAGCACGATCGGCGAGACCCCGACCTCGCGACCGTCGACGAGGACCCGCACCTTGCTCGGCGTTGTCTGGACTTGCATCGTCGCACGGTAGACGCGGCGCAGCGACGCGGCGAAGCGCAGGGTCGCCCTCTCGATCCAGTCGAAGAGCGCCGCGGAGTAGCGCGTCGTGTGGATACTGGGCGGGTGCACCCGACCGCTGGCGAGGTCGATGTAGCGGATCTCGATCCGCAGGCGGCTCGCGTTCATCCTGTAGGCGACGGCGACCAACCCGTCGAGCCCGAGATCGTGTCGTAGGGCGACGAGCGAGACCCGATCCCTGTGCCCCAGGTCGCCGAGGGCAGCGATACGCTTGCCCAACGTCGGAAGCTCGCGATAGGTGCGCAGCGCCACCTCGGGCAGCGCGTTGACGCTGCCTCGAAGGAGACTCGTCACGAGCGCCGCGATCTCGACACCGTCGTGGGCCGTCGGGCCGCCGAGATTCCGCGGCTCGAGCATGAAGATGTAGACGCGCGCCCGTTTCTGGGGCGCCACCAGGACAGACGTCGGCGAGGGCACCCTCGGCGGGCGCGTCGTGTCGTCAGAGGCGGGTTTCGGCGCCCCGTTCCGCCATCGGTTCGGCGCCCGCCTCGTCGTTCGATCGCGATCGAGCACGCGCGCCGTCGAGCAGTGAACCCCCAACACTTGCATCGTCCCCAACAGTCCGAGCGCGAGCCAGCGTCGCGCGACTCTCTCCCACCATTCACCCTGCATCCCGTCCTCCTCGTTCGATTCGTCCCGTTGTGAGCGCTGCCACCGCCGCGGGGGGGTTGCATCGGCCGTACCACACCTGGCGAATGTGATTTTGTGGCGTAACTCTCGGCTGTTGCGCGTCGTGCTCGCGAGGGGAGATCGTGTGTCGCGGCCGCGGAGGAGCGCCAGGGGCGACCGAATTGACAGAGCGCTCAATGGCGGGAGGGCGAAGCCCAGACAGCCCGGGCCGTCCGCGCTATGACCGAAAAGTCAGGGGGCCGAGCTCCGCGCGAGGGCGAAAAAGCCGCGCAGGAAGCGGCGCGAGTCGCTGAGCAGAGTCGGCGAGAGCCGCGACGCATCGAGCCCGGCGCGCTGCAGAAACGTCGCTCGTGCCTCGGGGTGGAACTGTGCCGTGACGATCGGCAAGTGCTCGTGTTCGAAGACGTCGTTCGGCACGTCGCGGCGAGAGCCGACGCGGACAAAGCCCGCGGGGACCTCGGTGACGACCTCGCGATGGCTGCAGATCACCTGTAGCGTCGCGGGCTGATCGAAGAGTCGGGAGGCGACGATCCGCGACTCTTCGATCGCCACGAGCTTTGACTGGTCCGGGCGCAGGAAGTCCACCGCGGCCCCCGCGATTCGACCGATCAGCTGGTGGCCGAAACAGATCCCGAGGGTCGGCAGGCGCTCGTCTCCGCGGACGATCGGGGCGAGCCAGTCGCGTAGCGCGAGGACCCAGGGGTCGTGATCGCGCGCCGAGGCTTTCGAGCCGAGGACGACGACGGCGTCCGCGCGATAGCTGCGGGGGAGGGGGATCGTCTCGTCGAGGGCGACCAGGAAGCGCTCGCAGCGACCGCCAAAGAGCTGTTCGAGCTCGCGATAGCCCTCATCTTCCGGCTGTTCGACGGCGGGATCGATGACCCAGAGTAGAGAGGACATGCGGCTCCTCATTTGCTGAGTGAGAGCGGCCGGTAGACACCGCGCGCGTCGAGGATCGTGGCGTAGACGCGCGCCGAGGCCTGGTGCCGAACGTGGCCGAAGTGAAGCGTGTGGTCGAGCCCGAGATCGAAGGCGTTCATCGTCTCGAGCGCGGCGATCAATTTCGAGGTGGTCACGTCGCGACCCGCGCGCCGCACGCCTTCGCAGAGGAGACGCCCGACGAGGTAGCCCTCGAGCGAGACGAAGCTCGGCTGCTCACTCGGCGCGAAGCGCTGCAGCGCGCGTCGGTAGCGTTTGACCGCGGGTAGATCGGCGTCGTAGTGCGGCACCACCTGGGTGACGATCACGCCGTCGCAGTACGTGCTGCCGAGCTCGCGTAGCTCGTCGGCGAGGGCGCGGCTGCCGACGAAAGAGACCGTCGCGAAGATCGGGCGAAAGCCCGCATCGACGAGACCTCGAATCAAGCGCGCCGCGGGGCGATAGGTCGCGACCAGCACGACGGCTCTGATCGTCGACTTCCGCTCGAGCAGCTTGTGAACGGCGGCGCTGACGTCGTTCGAGTTTCGGCGATAGCCGACTCGCAGCGGCGGCGTCTTGTAGCCACGTCTGGCGAGCTCCTCGACCACACCCTGGTATCCCGCGTCGCCAAAGCCGTCATCTTGGGCGAAGACGGCGATCCGCGAGGGCTCGATCGCGCGGCGGCGCGTGAAATAGCTGACGATCGCCGCGGTCTCTTGGCGATAGCTCGGACGAAAGTTGAAGACGTAGCGGTCGGGCGGATTTTTGCGTAACAGGTCGGCGCCCGTGAAGGCGCCGAAGAAGATCGTCTTCTTCTGGAGCGCCAGCGGAAGGGCGATCTTCGTCGTCGGTGTGCCGACGTTGCCGACGAAGGCGAAGACCTGGCGCTTGTCGAGCAGCTCGAGCATGTTCTGCAGCGTTCGATTGGGCTCGTAGCCGTCATCGAGGGCGATCAGCTCGAGGCGTCGCCCGAAGAGCCCGCCCGCTTCGTTCTGTTCCCGAAAG
>JAGQJP010000895.1 GCA_020430585.1 Myxococcales bacterium
AGAAGTTCTTCGACATCAAGTGCCGCCGTAGCGGGCTCGTCCCCTCGGTCGCCGTCGTCGTCGCCACGATCCGCGCACTCAAGCTGCACTCGGGACGCTACACGGTCAAGGTCGGCAAGCCCCTGCCACCCGAGATGCTCGAGCCCAACCCGGAGCACGTCCGCGAAGGGTGCGCCAACCTGCGGGTCCACATCGAGAACGTCCGACGCTTCGGCGTCCCCGTCGTCGTCGCCCTCAACGGCTACCCGAGCGATTCTCCGGAGGAGCTCGCGGTCGTTCGCGAGGTCGCCCGGGATGCTGGCGCGGCAGGCACGGCGCTCTGCGACGTCTTTCTCCGCGGCGGAGAAGGGGGGCTCGAGCTGGCGGAGCTGGTGGCGACGGCGGTGAAGCGCCCGCCCGCCGTCGAGTTCCTCTACCCCCTGGAGCTGCCGATCGCCGAGAAGATCGAGCGCATCGCGACGGCGATCTACCGCGCCGACGGGATCGAGATCTCCGAGCTGGCGGCGGAGAAGATCGCCACCTTCGAGGCCAACGGCTTCGGCGATCTGCCGATCTGCATGGCCAAGACCCCGCTCAGCCTCTCCCACGACGAGAAACGCAAGGGCGTGCCGACGGGCTACGTCCTGCCGATCCGCGACGTCCGGGCCAGCGTCGGCGCGGGCTTCATCTACCCGATCGTCGGCAGCACGGTGACGATGCCCGGGCTCCCCTCGCAGCCCGCGGCGTTCGAGATCGACATCGATGATGAGGGCAACACCGTCGGCCTCTTCTAGGCCGATACCTGTCGCGGAGAGGCCACCGGGCTCGTCGCCAGACCGATCGTACGACGCGTCGATTGACCCGCTCCTGTGACTACGCTAGTCTACCATCGAGACGAACGACAAGAGGGGGGACAGCGATGGGACGCATGGAACGCGCGCTCGGCTGGGCGCTGCTTTTGTTTCTCGTTGCCGGCTGTGGCTCGGGCTCGAGCTCGCCGTCGAACGGAGCCGATGGAACGACCAGCGGTCAGGACACCTCGACCCCCGACGCGACCGGCACGGGTGACGTTGGCGGCTCCACCGAGATTCCGAGCGGTGCCTTCGCCATGTTCCCCGTGATCGTGATGAGCAGCCGCTCGGATTCGCTGCCTCTACCCGGGGGGACGGTCTCCTGGAGCTCGACCGACTACGGATTGCTGCGCTACGTTCCCGATGTCGGGCTGCTCGACGTCCTGACCAACGTCTCGTCGCAGAGCTACGCGAACAGTTACCTCTACCCCCTCACGCGCGACGGGCACCTCTACGGCGTGCGCTGTAGCATCGACACGCAGCGCAAGATCTTGCGCCGCTTCGATCCGCGGACGGGGTCGCAGATCGGCGAGTGCTCGTTCTATTCGGATGATCTCTACTCCGCCTTCGCGGTGCTCGGCGACAAGGTCTACTACCGTTCGAAGGAGGCGACGGACCTGTACGGCAACCGCACCAGCGGCGGGGACATCGACAGCCTCAGCTGGCCCTGCTCGGGCGCGGCGACCACGCTCGTGAGCTACGCCAAGGGCGCCAACAAGCTGTTCTATGTCTACGCGTCGGCCGCTCGGCTCTTCGGCGGACGCTACAATGGCGGCCTCGAGCTGCGGGAGATCGATACGAACACTGGCGCCGTGACGACCGATCCGGTGGTGACCGTGCCCGAGACGGCGTGCCACTTCTCGGCCCTCGACGACGCGCTCTACTACGGCATTTGCGACGCTGCGAGCGTGCAGATCTATCGCCTCGATCCGGCGGATTACACTCCGACGCTGATCGCGACGCTCGCGACGAGCGACAAGGCGCTCCACATGGGTATGAGCCAGCACCAGAACAAGCTCTTCGTCGCCCTGCGCGATACGACCCCGAAGTTCTATCTGATCGACCTCACGACCAAGCAGGTCGAGCAGAAGCCCTTGAATTCGTCGCTCTTCGGCACGAAGATCTATGCCAACGGCGCCTTCCTCTTCGTCGACTGACAGCTCGGCGACCCGGCCACTTTATCGAGGCGCCCCGCGGGCTCCCGCGCGGAGTCGCCGCTGCGCGCTCGCGCATGTCTCTCGGCCTCGGGAGCGCACGCCAAATCGCCACTTGCCTTCGCTGGCACGTCGATCCACACTAGGCGTACGGCACCGGACGCCGCACTCGAGGAGGGGGAGATGCTCGACTATCTATATCCGAAATCGCCAGAAGTAACCTATGGTTACTACACCTATCAGGCGGCGACGCAAGACTCGAACGAAGACGCGGTGGGCTATGGCGCGGGTAAGCTCGGCCACGTGCTCGTCGTCGCCGATGGCGTCGGGTCGGACGAGCGCGGGCGCACCGCGTCGCAGTTGGTGGTCAACCGCGTCGTCTCCGATGTGGCGAATGATGCGCTCTGGCCGCCCGCGGATCTGGCGCTGAAACATTCGCTCGAGCGGGCCAATGTCGAGCTCGTCTCCGCCCAGCAGCTGGCGCCGAGCCTCAAGGGGATGGCGAGCACCTGCGTCGCCGCGCTGATCCACGGCAATGTGCTCTACACCGCGCACGTCGGCAACTCCCGGGCCTATCTCGTCCGCGGCAAGAAAATGTGGCGCTTGACCCGCGACCACACCCTGGTCGAGGATCTCGTCGACTCGGGCCAGGTCGCCTACGAAGACGCGCTCCAGCGTCCCGAGGCGAGCGTTCTCCAGCGGGTGATGGGCGTTTCCGTCGAGACCGAGGTCGATCTGCTCCAAGAGCCGCTGACCCTCGAGGTCGGCGATCGCGTTGCCCTCTGCTCCGACGGGATTCTGCACATGGTGACCGAGCGCGAGGTCGCACGCCTCGTGCGCGAGCTCGATCCGCAAGAGGCTTGCAACCAGATCCTCGGAACCGCCTACGACCGCCAATCCAAAGACGACGCGACGATCGCCGTGATGCGCTTCGACTCGCTGCTCGTCTGAGGCCCGATATCCTTCGATGGAGAGAGAGTGCCGTGGCTGATTATCGTTTGACCCTGATCCCCGGCGATGGGATTGGCCCCGAGGTGACCGAGGCGACCCAGCGCGTGATCGCCGCCGCTGGCGTCTCGATCGACTGGGAGGAGGTCTACGCCGGGCAAACCGCGCTCGACAAAGGCTTCGACGTGCCCCTCCCGGAGGTGGTCCTCGAGTCGATTCGCAAGAACCGCGTCGGCCTCAAGGGCCCCTGCGGCACGCCGATCGGCAAGGGCTTCACCAGCGTCAATGTGCGCCTGCGCCAGGCCCTCGATCTCTACGCCTGCGTGCGGCCGACTCGCTCGTTTCTCGGCGTCCGCAGCCGCGCCGCGCGCCCCTTCGAGGGGGTCGACCTGGTGATCGTCCGTGAGAACACCGAGGGGCTCTACTCGGGGATCGAGCATCAGGTGGTGGACGGCGTGATCGAGACGCTGAAGATCGTCACCGAGCGCGCCAGTCGCCGCATCGTCAAGCACGCATTCGAGTATTGCCGCAGCGAAGGGCGGCGTCGGGTGACGGCGATCCACAAACAGCGCGTGATGAAGCTCTCCGACGGGTTGTTTCTCCGCGTCGCTCGCGAGGTCGCTGAGGAGTACCCCTTCATCGCCTACGACGAGATGTCGATCGACAACATGGCGATGAAGATCGCCCTCGACCCCACGGCCTTCGATGTGCTCGTGATGGAGAACCTCTTCGGCGACGTGGTGAGCGACATGTGCGCCGGGATGGTCGGCGGGCTCGGGCTGGTGCCCGGGGCGAACATCGGCGACCGCTACGCCGTCTTCGAGGCCGTCCACGGTTCCGCTCCAGACATCGCGGGCAAGGGGATCGCCAATCCGACGGCGCTGATCCTCTCGGCCTGCCTGATGCTCAAGCACATCGGCGAGCGGCGCGCCGCCTGGCGCATCGAGATGGCGACGCGCAAGGTGATCGAGGCCGGCGACCGGGTGACGGGCGACCTCGGTGGCTCGGCGACGACACGCGAGATGACCGAGGCGATCATCGTCGCGATGGAGGGATTGCCGAAATGACACACCGCGTGACGCTGCTCCCGGGCGATGGGATTGGCCTGCAGGTCGCCCGCGCCGTACAACGGATCATCGACGCCGCGGGCGTGGCGATCGAGTGGGACGAGCACCGACTGCGAGAAGACGCTCCCCCCACCGAGCGCCTGGCGCTGCTCGACACGGTCGAACGCGCGATCCGCCGCTCCCGCGTCGCCCTCCAGGGCAAGTTCATCCACCCCTTCTCCAGCGAGTATCAGACCTTCACGATCGCGATCCGCCAGCGCCTCGAGCTCTTCGCCAATCTGCGGCCGATCCAGTCGATG
>JAGQJP010000104.1 GCA_020430585.1 Myxococcales bacterium
ACTTGCGCGGTCTCACCTTGGTCACCAGGTGCAACTCCATCGGTACGTCGGGGATCGGCTCTACCTGCAGCTTGAAACGGCGAAGCTTGCCCGTCGCCGCCGGGCGGAAGAGAAACCAGTCCTTGTCCCGGCGGTCCGAGAGGTAGCCCCGCCGCGGCTTGTTCACGTCGATCGGAGTCGCCACCGACGGCGGCTCGTTCGGTTCGATCTCGAAGTCCGCGGGCTGCTCGAGGAGCTCGATCGTGATCCGATAGCGCCCCGATGCCTTCTTGTGTTTGCGCCAGCCGCGGCCGGGGACGACGCGGAAGTAGACCTTGCCGCCGCTCGTGGTGAAGTTCGGGATCCACTCCTCTTCACCCGCTCGTCCGTGGTTCGCCGTCATGAAAGGGCGGTGTTTCTCGGGGTGCATGATCTGAAGCACGAGGTCCTGTTCGGGGATGCCGCTCACGCGCAGCGAGAGAATCCGCGGCTTTCCTCGGGGTACGTCGATCACGAACCAATCTTCGTCACGCTTCCAGCGCCGTCCCTCGCGACGCGGTGCTGCGATCGTCCCTCGGACCTCGCCGAGGTGGACGACCGTCGCCCGGTTCGCCGTATCGTTCGGCTCGATCTCGTCCTGGGGCAACCGCGAAGGGCCTGGCGTTTGCGTCGTCTCGAGCCGTGTCAGCTTGGTGTCCTCGGGCGGCAGCGGGAGCTTCTTTCGCTTCTTCGGACAGCCAGCGAGGACCAGCGCGACGGCGATCGCGATCAAGGCAAGGCGCATTGTTCCAGCTCCTCGGCGGCGAGGCCATAGATCGCCACGTCGCTCTGTTTCGCCAGCGCGATCACGCGCGGTGCGTCGAAGACGAGACCGTTCTGGGCGTCGAAAGCCAAGAGCGCCGCCTTCGCCTCCGCCATCGTTTCGATTGTCGTCGGACCGATCACGGGCGCGTCGAAGCGCGTGTCCTGCTTGGGCTTGGCTCGCTTGACGACGACGACGCCAGGGCCGCCGAGCGACGCACCGCGACCAATCGCTGCGTCGGTGCCTTCCGCGGCCTCGATCGCCCAGACCGAGCCCTCTTTGACGACGATCGACTGCCCGAGGTCGTGCTCACCTAGGGTCTGTAGGACGCGGAGCCCGAGGGTGATGTCGCGCCTCTGCACGGCGCTCAGCTCCGCACCGACGACCAGCCCGCTGGCGAGGCGCAGCGTCGGTAGATAGTCGGCAGCATCGACGATTTCGATCCCCTGCGCTTCGAAGAGGCGTGCGATCGAGCGCAGCACGGTGTCGTCGCTCGACTGCGCCAGAGAGCGCAGGAGCTCGAAGCCCACGGCGTCCGGTTTGAGGCGCTCGAAGATCCGCTGGCGTGCGATCGCCCCCGCCATCGTCGCGCGCGAGACGCCCTCCTCGCGAAAGAGCTGAAGCACGCGCCCCAGCTCTCCGAGGGCGATCCATTCGACGCGATCGGCGCAGCCCTCGATCGCGACGTCGCTCTCGTCGCGGTGCGCAGCGACGACCACGCGCTCGTCTCGCGCGCGCAGGGCCGACGCGAGGTAGAGCGGGAGTGGCCCGGAGCCGGCGATGATGCCGAAGCTCATCGACAGACTCCCCGCTTCGAGTGTCGCAGGAACTCGAGCAAGAGCGCCACGTCGGCCCCCGGCTCGCCACTTGCGCGGATTTCGCCGATCGCCTCGTCGAGCGCTCGCGTACGAGCAAACAGCGCCCGCGATGCGCGCTTGAGCGCTGCGATCCTCGTCTTGTCGAAGCCCTTGCGCGTCAAGCCGACCATGTTCAGGCCGAAGAGGCGCGCGCGGTTTCCGTTGGCGAGATGAAACGGCGGGACGTCCTGAACGACCATCGAGCCACCGCCCACGAAGGCGTGGGTTCCGATCCGCACGAACTGGTGCACCGCGGCGAGACCGCCGAGGATCGCCTCGTCGAAGATCTCGATGTGGCCGGCGATCATCGCCGCGTTGGCCATGATGATCCCATCGTGCAGGCGGCAGTCGTGGGCGATGTGAGCGTAGGCCATGATCACGTTGCGATCGCCGAGCCGAGTGACCCCCGCGGGGGCGATCGGCGTGCGAGTGCCGCGACTGATCGTGACGAACTCGCGAATGTCGTTGTCGTCCCCGATCTCGAGGAAGGTCTCTTCGCCGCGGTATTTCAGGTCCTGCGGCTCGACACCGAGCGCCGAATGACTCGAGACCCGGTTGTTGCGGCCCATCCGCACGTTCTCCACGAGGCGGGTGTACGGCCCGATGCGACATCCCTCGCCGAGCACGCATCCCGGACCGATGATCGCGAAGGGGCCGACCTCGACCGAGGCATGGAGGTCGGCGCTGGAATCGACGATTGCGTTCGGATCTATCGCCATCACTCGCTCTCTTTTGCGAGCCCTCGTTCGAGCGCGCGAATGCGCTGGTGAAGCTTGGGCAACATTGCGATCAGCGCCGTTTGTAAGCGGAAGCGCGGCAGCGGGGCGATCGGAAAGCCGGCGTAGATGCCGCGCTTGAGATTCTTGGAGACACCGGCTCGGGCGCCCACGATCACGCCGTCGTCGAGCTCGAGATGCCCGGCAAAACCGCTCTGCCCACCGGCGACGTTGAAGCGGCCGAGGCGCGTGCTGCCCGAGATGCCCGTTTGCGCCGCGAGCAGCGAGTGATCGCCGATCTGGACGTTGTGGGCGATCTGGACGAGGTTGTCGATCTTCGTGCCGCGCCCGATCCGCGTCTCGCCGAGGGTCGCTCGATCGACACAGCAGTTGGCGCCGATCTCCACCTCGTCTTCGACGACGACGATGCCGAAGTGCGGGATCTTGTGGTGCGTCGTGCCCTCGCTCAGGTAGCCGAAGCCATCGGAGCCGATCACCGTGCCGGGCTGGACGATCACCCGCTCGCCGAGTTGGCAGCGCGCGCCGATCACGACGTTCGCGCCGATCACGCTGTCGGCGCCGATCTCGACGTCTCGCTCGATCACCGCTCCCGGGCCGAGCACGACGCGATCGCCGATGCGCGCCCGCGCGCCCACGTAGGCGCTCGCGCCGAGGCGCACCGATGTGCCGAGCGACGCGCTGGGGTCGACCGTCGCCGCGCCACGTGGCTCGTCAGCGCTCTCGAGGAGCCCACGATACGACGAGAGCAGGCGAAAGACCGCGAGGTCCGTTCTCTCGACGATCAGCAGCGGCCGCACATCGAGCAGCCGAGCGAGCTCGCTCGTCGTGATCAACAGCGCGTGGCTTCGCGTTGCGGCGTCGACGTATCGCCGATCGCCAAAGAAGCTGAGGTCGCCGCTCGTCGCGGTCTCGAGGGTTCCGAAGCCGACGACCTCACACTCGAAACCTACGTTCAGCGGGCTTGCGTCCAGGAGAGCGGCGAG
>JAGQJP010000105.1 GCA_020430585.1 Myxococcales bacterium
CATGACACGGGATGTGGCGTTCGCCAACCTCAAGGATGGCCTGCGTCAGACCTACTTTCGAATGCGCGAACGGCGCATCCGCCACATGCCCGTGCTCGATGAGAACGAAAAAATGGTTGGCATCGTCTCGGACCGCGATCTTCGACGGCCGGACGAGATCGACTCTGATCCGAACGTCGCGTACGCCTTTCGCCTCGACAACGAGATCAAGGTCGAACAGGTGATGACCCGCACTCCCACGGTGGTCAGCGAATCCGACGATATCCGCGTGGCGGTCGATCTGATGCTCGACCTGCGCCACGGGGCGTTGCCCGTGCTGGATGCAAAGCGACGGCTTGCTGGTATTCTTTCGATGGTCGATGTGTTGCGAGCGTTTCGCGACCACATCAGGCGATAGCGAAGAGATGATTGCGGCCCGCTGCGATGATCGCGGGCCTGGTTTTCCGAAGATGCTCGCTCGGTTCAGTCCTCGACCCACGCGGCGCGCTCCTGCGCTCGCAGCCACCACCACGCAAACAACATGGGCAGGACGACGACGATAAATGCTACGAACAAGACAGTGCGCCACCTCATGATTTGACCTCCATTGATGCATCGTTCAATCTGCGGTTGGCCCAGTATACGACATCGAGTCGGCTTTGGCGAGGGCTTCTGCGCCGGGATCCAGAGAACCGACGATCCACCGCAAAACGAGGGAGGATGCGGTCGGCAACCCATCGCCTGCGTGCTCTCGGGCGAGATGGAGCGAATGCTCAGAGCGTCGCGCGGGCGGCGACGAGAGAGCGCTCGATCAGCGCGCCGAGCGCCTCGGGAAAGCTCGTCCGCTCGCCACAGAGCTGGGACTGGTTGACCTCGAGCTCGATTCCTGCGTACGACGCGTCGTCGAAGCGCGTGCGTAGGTAGCGCGTGAAGCCGTCCGAGACCCCCTTGTAGGGATAGTTCATCCGCACGCGTAGCCGCGGATCTCCTGCGCGCAGCTGGCGTCGCCACTCCAGGCTGAGTTGACGCTCGAGGCTGCGCTTCGGATCGTAGAGCAGACCGATCTCGGCCTCGCGGACGACACCGTCGAGGACGGCGACGAAGCTGTGGACCGAGACGTGGAGCACGCGCTGGCCGTCGGCGATCCGCGTGGCGATTTGTTCTTCGATCCGCTGGCGGTAGGGCAGGTAGTGCTCGCGTACGATCCTCTCTCGCTCCTCGCGCTGGAGCGGCCGTGTCGCCTCGGAGAAGAGGCGGGGATGGCCGAGGGAGCGGTTGAGATCGATCACCAGGCGGCTGGTCGTGCTCCAGGCGCTCACCGCCGCGTGGCGCTCGAGCCGACCAAAGAGCGCGAGGGCCCCGCGATCGAAGCCGCGATGCGTCTCGAGCAGCGCATCGAGCTGACGGAAACGCGGCCGCAACCAGGCGGGGACGTCGTTTCCGCCGTGCTCGCAGCTCACGACGATGCTGGTCGGCCGACGCTCGTTCTCGCGTGCGGACCTGGGCGACATCATGGTCGGAAGAGGCGCTGGTCGTCGAGACAAGCCGCCAGCTCGCGGTAGACCTCGCGGATCCGCTCGTGGCGAAGTGGCTCTCCGATCGCCCGAAAGCGACGCCGCGCCAGGGGACCCAGCCCGACGATCTCGTCGAGGATCGCACGGAAACGAGAGGATTCGGGGATCAGCTCGGCGATCAGCGTCGACCAGATCTCTCCGATCGTCAACGAGCGCGACGATTCGAGCGAAAACGCGCGCAACAGCTCGGGCTCGTCGACGACCGCGGCGTCGGCGTCGCGCACCGCCCGCTGGTAGACAGCCGCCAGCCGCTCGGTCGCGAGCTCGAGCTGCTCGTCGAGGGCCAACCAGCGCTCGCTGGCGATGGCGCGAACCACCGCGACAATAGCGGCGAGGATCGCCACGTCGGCGAGGGGGCACTCTTGGAGATCGACGATCCGAATCTCGATCGAGCCACGCTCGAAGCGGCCGATCGCGCCGCGGCTGTTGAGCCACTCGTACTGCAGGATCCCGTCGGGATCGAGGGGGGCGATCGCCGCCCAGATCGGCTCGAGAATCCGTTCGTGATACGCAGCGCGGCTCGTCACCGCCTCGGGGACGACGAGCCCGGTGATCAGTGGCACCCGCGCCTGATTGCGCTGGTAGACCTCGAGGCGCCGATCGAGGACACCCGTCGCGACGCCGTCATAGAGCGGCGTGCTCGCCGCGAGCCCCGGGATCAACGGCAGCACTAGCCGAATCGCCGTGTGCAGCTTGGCGAACTCGGCGTCGTCGGCAAAGGGCAGGTTGAGATGTGCGCTCTGGAGGTTCGACCAGCCGTGTCCGCGGCAGCCGAAGATGCGGTCGTAGGCGCGATAGATCTCGTTGTTCTCGTGGGGCCACAGGCGCGTCTCCCGGGCGGGATCCATCAGCGGGTGCGCGCCGCTCGGCAACAGCCGCGCACCGAGCGGCTCGAGCAGCCTCTCGACGGCTGCGACGTTCTCGGCGAACCACTCGGGGAGCACCTCGAGCGATGGCTCGGGGTTCGCCGTCTTCAGCTCGACGACGTGCAGCACGAGCTCGTTCGACCAGCCGATCGGGCCGAAGGTCGCCTCGATCGCCTCTTCGCCGACGGCGGCGCGCATCAGCTGGTCGGCGATCGGTTTGACAGCGAGGCTCTCGCGATCGACGATCATGTACTCCAGCTCGACGCCGAAGGCTTCGAAGAGGTGTAGGGGAGGGCGGCTCATCGCACCAACCTCCGCTCGTCGAGGCGGCGCAGGAGCGAATAGATCACCGCTTCGTAGAGCTTCTGTCCCAACACGACGTCTTCGATCTCGCTATCCATGCTCGGGTTGTCGTTGATCTCGATCACCTTGACCCCGCCGTTGACCTCTTTGACGTCGACGCCGTAGAGCCCGTCGCCGATCAGGTTCGCCGCCTTGAGGGCCGTGTCGACGACCGCTTTGGGAACCATCGAGAGCGGCATCGAGTCGCTCTCGCCCAGTCGGTCTTTGGCTTTCGCGCTTCCCCAGTTGTAGATCTGCCAATGACCGCGCGCCATGAAGTAGCGGCAGGCGTAAAGCGGCTGTTTGTCGAGCACGCCGATGCGCCAGTCGAACTCGGTCGGCACGAACTCTTGCGCCAACACCAGGGCGGAGCGCTTGAGCAGCCGCTCGAGCTCGCGCTGCAGGTCGGCGCGGGTCTCGACCTTGACCACACCGCGGGAGAACGAGCTGTCGGGCTGCTTCAATACGGCGGGCAGCTCGATCGTGTTGATCACGCTCTCGGCGTTGTCTCGATTGATGATCGTCGTCTTCGGCGTCGGGATCTTGGCGTTGCGCAGGATCTCGGCGAGGTAGACCTTGTTCGTACACTTGAGGATCGAATCGGGGTCGTCGATCACCACCATCCCCTCCGCTGTTGCGCGGCGGGCGAACTCGTAGGTGTGGTGATTGACCGCCGTCGTCTCGCGGATGAACAGCGCGTCGAACTCGAGCAGGCGGTGGTACTGCTCGCGGCGGATCATCTCGACCTGAAAGCCCATCCGCTCGGCTGCGGAGGCGAAGTACTGCAGCGCCTTCTTGTCTGACGGCGGGTCCGACTCCTCCGGGTTGTAGAGGATCGCGAGATCATAGCGGTACGGCTTGTCCGTCGTCTTCTCGGTGTGGCGCCAGCGCGAAAAGTAGTCGGCGGCAAACTCGGGGATGTACTGTCGGTGCGATTCGGGGACGCCCTCGAGTCCAATCGGGCCGATCTCCTTGAGCTGCCAGCTCTTCTGCTTGGCGAACTGCGCGCGCATCAAGGGAAAGTGAAATGCGTTGTAGAGCTCGCGGGCGAGCTTGTCGTATCGCTTGGCGACGTTGCGGCCGAAGTAGATGCTGAGGGTGAACTCGTCGGACTTGAGGGACCCGAAGGCCTTCTGGATCTGTTCGTCGAGGTCCCAGGAGAGGGAGCGCACGATCGCCTTCGACTTGAAGTCCTGGATATTGGTCACACTCGGGATCGGTCGGTGGCCACGCGCCTCTGCCAAGAGCGAGACGTAGTAGCCGAGGCTCTGGTAGTGATAGGAACGGCAGAGGTTGAAGACGCGGGTGCGCTTCATCTGCGCGAAAGCCTCATCGGCGAGGTACGATCTGGCGGTGACCAGCTCGACACCGCAATCCGGCAGCTTCCACTCGTCGAGGTCGTTGACGACAACTAGCTTTTTCATCGGGAACCGCTTCTCCGTTGGCCCGCTCCTTCTGCGGGCGGTTGGTGGCGACGGCGAACGTCACGCGCGATCGATCACCAGAAGATTCGCGTCGTAGGTCAGAATTCCGAGCAAGATCGAATGCAAGAGGCGCTCGATCCCGACACTGTAGTGGTGGAGCCGTGCGACGGGGTTTTCGCGATATGGATCGGCGATTTCGACCTCGCGGCTCGCGGCGTCGTAGCCGCAGAGTACCACGAAGTGACCCTGGGGATCGCCTCCGATGTCGTCGTCCACGCAGCGCAGCGGGTCGAGATCGCGCTCCCGCTTACACTGATACAGGTACGTTCCGCTCAGCCCCGTCAGGATCGGGAGCCCCGCCAACAGATAGTTGGAGATCAGGCGCTCGTTGGGCGAACCGAACTCGAGGGTGCCGCCGAGCTCGAGAAAGCGCAGATAGCTCTGTATCGCCGCGTGCATTTTGCGGCTGCGCTTGACTTTCTGCCGCGCGATGAGCTTGGCCCGCAGATCGACGGGGGGCTCACCGAACCAGGTCGGGTCGAAGACCTGCAGGTTGAAGGTGTAGACGAGCGCGCGGTAGCCGCGCCGCAGCGCGTGGTTCGCGAGCAGCACCTCGAGCGTGCCGCCCGCGCGCAGCGTGCGGACCTCGGCGATGACGTCGTCGA
>JAGQJP010000106.1 GCA_020430585.1 Myxococcales bacterium
GTCGCCCGGCGTGTCGTCGCCCGGCGTGTCGTCGTCGCCGCTCGCGCAGGAGATGCCGCTCAGCGAGATCGTCGCTGTCGGTTTTCCCGCCTTCACCGCGACCTTGGCCTCGCTCACCGCGTGATTTCCCGCGATCGTCAGCGAGTAGTCCCGCGATTGACCCGGCTCGAGGGAGAGGTCCCATTTGACGCCGTACACGCCGGTCGTCGGGTCGGTGCCGATCTCGACCGCTTCGCTCGGCGCGGTCGCGAGCACCTCGAGCTTCGACTCGCAGCTGGGCAAACCGACGACGAAGTGGCTCAACGCCTTCACCTTGCTGCCGTCGCTACCACTCGAGACGCGGTAGCTGAAGGTCGTGCGATCGGTGGCGGAGTCGTAACTGCGCGATAGAAACGTCACCGACCAACCCAGCCCCGATCCGCTCTCAGCGGCGATGGCGGGCGTCGTGACGAGGAGCAATCCCATGGTGGCGAGTGCGACTACAATCTTCGATCCGAACATTCAATGCGCTCCTTTCAGGCTGTCAATGTCATACGGGTCCGATGGTCGCCGTAGCGACGCGACCTTTTGCAAATTTCGATCCACAAAATGAATTCACGTAACACCCTACAATAACATGCATCTTCACCGAGCGAGCCAGGCTGACATACGGCTAGCCGCGCCAAGTTGGCGCAGGTTGGGGGCAATCTTGACCCATCCGGATGGCGGTTGGCTCCCTTTGCGATTCGTGATAGCCTTGGGCCCTGCTGCTGCGCATTCTGCAGCCCCAATGCGCCACGAGGAACACGACGATGGACGAACGCGACAAGAGCGGCGACAGCGCCGACGATCCAGGCGATCGCTTCTCAACCGATTTCTATAGCAAGTACCCACACCTCTACGCCGTCTACATGAGCGAGGGCAACGCCTTGCTGGTCAGCCACTTCGCCCTCACGCGCTGCGAAGAGTGGGGGCTGCAGCCGACGCGACGAGGCCTCTCCTACGGCTGCGGCCCGGCGGTCTACTCGATCGACCTGGCCCAGCTCGGGATCGAGATGGTGGCGATGGACCTGAGCCCCGGAATGCTCGAGCACGCGAGAGCACGCGCGCAAAACGCCGGCGTAGAGGTCGAGTTTCACGAGGGAAACATGCTCGACTGGGTCATCGATGACCCGGTGGACTTCGCCCTCAACCTCGGCGAGAACCTGAGCTACCTCCTCGAGGCGCACGAGATGCTGCAGCACCTGCGCACCGCCGCCCGCAGCATCCGTGCGGGTGGACTCTACATCTGCCAGCTCTCCTCCCCCCTCGTCCACTGGAGCCAGAACGCGCAACGCGTCGTCGCCCGCCCGCCGTGGATCGTCTTCTCCGGGCTGAAGCCGATGCAGACCGAAGATCTCGTCGAGGGGCACCGCGTCTCGATCCGCTTCAACGGCGACACCGTTCTCTACGATCCAATCCGCCAGGTCTTTCGCTCGGAGATCGCGATCGCCGTCGGCGAAGGCGAGCAGCGCGAGGAGTTCTCGAAGGTCGAGCAGCACCGAGCCTACTTTCCCCAGGAATTCATGGCCCTGGTCGCCCTCGACGGGAGCTTCGAGCTCCTCGGGCTCTACTTCGACTATCACGTCGACGCGCCGCTGGCGAACAACCCCGAAGCGGCGGCCTTCATCGCCGTGATGCGTCGCACCGAACGCGAGGTCGAGCGATGAGCGCACGCCGCTCGGACGCGCGTCATCGGCTGCTCATCGGTACCCTGCTCGCGGCCTCGCTCGTCGCCTGCTCACCGCGCGGGGCAACGCGCGACGCCCTACCAAAGCGAACCCGGAGCAAGCTCGTCGACTTCTCCCCGGCGAGAGACCTCGTCTTCGTTGGCGACGATCGCCTCGTTCGCTTCGACGCCGATGGCTCGCTAATGCTTCTGACAGTCACGGGCGCGGCGCTGCGGCGACGACTGCCGAAAGCCCCGATCAACGCCGTGTTGTTCGTCGCCGAGGCGGCGCGCGCGGTCGTAATCGATGCGTCGGGCTGGCTCTGGCAGCTCCGATTTCGCCGCCCCGGCGGCTGGCGGCGGATGACCCCCAAGCCGCTCTTCCGCGCCGCGACCCACGCGCTGATCGGTCCAGATCGCGCGCTCTACACGATCGAGGGCGACGGCAAGATGTATCGCACCGATCTCAGGACGCTCGCCTCGGCCCCCATCGGAAACCCGGGCTGGGAGCGCACGAGACACTTCATCAGCTGCGGCACGATGCTCTATACGGTAGAGAAGGTCGGCGCACTCTACCGCGTCAACCCGACGAGCGGCCGCTGGCAACGGACCGGTCCGTTCGGTGCCTACTCCCGGGTGCGCCACGCCCTCTGCAGCGCGAGCGAGGTCTTCACCCTCGAGAGCGATGGCGGCGTGTACGTCACCTCGATCCCCGCCGGAAAACGGCGCAAGCTGCTGAGCCATCCGCTGGTGATCGACACCGAGCTCGCCACCCTCGTCGGGCGCCAACTCGTCCTCGTGAATGGGCGCGGACGGTTGTTGCGATTGCAACTGCCGAAGTGACGACCCGGGTCCGTCTCCGCTCCCCTCTCTCGGTGTGACGAGCGGGTCAGCGATCGGGGTCAGAGGTCAGAAAGACGCGGTGGGATTCGTGAACGCGAGCGGATCGCTCACTTCATCAGCGCCATTAGGGGCATCAGCGAGGAGAGGACGTCCGAGGCCTTGATCGGAACGTCGAGCCGAAGCGTGGAGCCGCTCTTCTTCACTTGCAGCGCCGCGACGAGCTTCGAGACCCGGTCGATCATCGGTTTCATCTTCGCCGCTTGCGGTGACGAGCTAAGCTGCTTGACCATCGCGTCGGCCTGATCTTTCGCTTTCTTCAGCAGAGCGTCGAGCTGAGCCTTGGTCGCATCGATCGACGCGGGGGGAAAGTCGGCGACGACGCTGACCCCGGACTCGAGGTCGAGACCGAAGGCCGCCGCGTTGCCGACGACGGGGATCGGGGCCTTGGCGCTCTTGAGCACCGACCAGGCGACGACGGCCTTCACCAGACCGTGGCTCAGACTGGCGCTGAGAGCGGAAAACGCCTTGAAATTCTCGGCCTTCGAATCAAACCCCGGCGCTTTGCCTTTGTTGATGTCGATCAGCTTGATCACCATCTCTTCTTTGTCGCAACCGACGGCCCAATCCCCGAGCTTGGCGACGAAGCCACCCGCCTTCGGGTCCTTCATGATCTGCACGTCGAGGTGCTTCTTGGACGGGGTCAGCGTCTTGGTGTCGAGGGCCGCCGCCGCGAACGCGCCGCAAACCTTCTCTCCACCCGTGATCGCGCCGAAGATGTAGAGCTGTCCGACCTTGCGGAAATCGACCTTCGCCTGCTTTCCCGCCTCGTCGAGCAATTGGTCGAGGGTCTTGCCGCGCATCAATGGGGCGAGCATCGCCGCGTTCGCGCGCAGAAAGGCGAGGCCCGCCTTCACGTTGACGGCGATCACCATTTCGGCGTTCGCCGGGACCACGTTCGGCGCGCCGAGCGTCGCACCGCCCGACGTCGTCACCGTCCCCCCCGGTTTCTTGGTGCCATTGGTGCCCTTCTTCTCACCTGGCGTGCCCTTCTTTTCGCCTGGTTTGTCGGCGGGCTTGTCATCTTTCTTCTTGCAACCCGCAACGCTCAAACCAAGCGCGAGCAGCACAATCAAAATCAAACGCATCATAGGAATCCTCCTCCTGGTAAGGTCAATTGCTCCTGCGAGCGACTTACGTTCATCCGAATTGAGAGCGCACGTCACGCCACGTCGACTCGAGAGACTCGCGATCGTCCGGGTGGGCGATGCCGATCAGCGCTTTTGCCCGCTCGTTCAGCGTCTTGCCGTAGAGGTCGGCGACACCGTACTCGGTGACGACGTAGTGGACGTGGGCGCGTGTCGTGACGACTCCGGCGCCGCTCTTGAGCCCGGGAACGATCCGCGGCACGTCTTTGGCCGTCCGGCTGGTGAGCGCGATGATCGGTTTTCCGCCGGGAGAGAGAGAGGCGCCGCGGATAAAATCCATCTGCCCTCCCACGCCCGAGATGATGTGGTGGCCGATCGAATCGGCGCAGACCTGCCCGGTGAGGTCGACCTCGACGGCGGAGTTGATCGCGACGACCTTCTTGTTGCGCAGGATCGTTCCGACCATATTTACGTACCCGATGTCGAGCAGGCTCACCGACGGGTTGTCGTGGATGTAGTCATAGAGCTTGCGCGTGCCGACGACGAAACCGCTGACGGTCTTGCCGGGGTGGGTCTGCTTCTGGCTATTGTCGACGGCGCCACACTCGATCAGGTCGAGGGCGCCGTCGGAGAACATCTCGGTGTGAATCCCGAGATGCTTGTGGTGGCGCAGGGCGGCGAGGACGGCGTCGGGAATCGAGCCGATCCCCATCTGCAAACAGGACCCGTTCTCGATCATCTCCGCGCAGAAGCGTCCGATCGCGCGCTCCTGCTCGGTCGGGTTCGAGCGTCGCGCTTCGTGGAGGGGAGAGTCGACCAGCACCGCGTGGTGGATCGTGTCGATATGGATGAAGCCATCGCCGTGGACCCGGGGCATCTGCGGATTGATCTGGGCGATCACCGTCTCGGCCACTTCGGCGGCAGCGCGGGCGACGTCGACCGAGACACCGAGGCTGCAGAAGCCGTGGGTATCGGGCGGCGAGAGCTGCAGCAGGGCGACGTCGATCTTGCGCCGCCGCGAGCGCAGAAGGGCGGGGATTTCCGAGAGAAAACATGGAATGTAGTCAATTCGGCTGCAGTCGAATCGCTTGCGCAGATTGCCACCGACGAACAGGTTGGCGACCGTGAACGAGCGCGCGTACTTTTCGTCGGCGTAGACAGCGGGGCCTTCGGTGTGGAGGTGGATAATCTCCACATCGCGCAACCGATCGGCCTGCTCGACGAGCGCCTCGAGCAACACATTCGGGGTCGCGGCACCGCCGTGTACAAAAACGCGCATTCCGGACTGTATCACCGATATGGCGTCGGCGGCAGAGCGGCTGACCATTCGAACCTCCTCGGACGGCCGGGACCAACGGGGCCCCAAAAACACGACGTCGAGGCTACAAAAAAAGCGTTGCCGCTGCAAGGGCTTTTGGGCGTTCTGGCCTGTCGACGGGCATCGAACCGCAAAGACGCTCGGCCACCGCTCGCATCTGCTCGGCGACCACGCGATCGTGGGCCGACACGCCAAAGAGCTGCATCACGAACATCGCCGGCCAATTCCGCTCCTGGAACGAGAAGGTGACGCGGACACGTGCGCCGTCGCTCGAGGGCTCGACGCGATAACAGCTCTCGCCGGCGATCGGCGAGGGCTCGAGATAGCGGTAGCGGAACGTCGGATTGGGCTGGTCGCGGTCCAAAACGATGATCTCCGCGACGTCGCTCAGAAGGCGCTCCTCGACCCAGGCGACCATCGCTGCCACGGTCGCACTCCCCTCGACACGGCGAATCGAGGGCAGCAGCTGCTCGAGGCGAAAGGTTCCGCAGATCCGCTCGGCGACTCGGAAGGGCGAGCCTCCGAGGCCGGGGAGCCGTCGGATCTCGAGGCCGCCGAAGTCGCGTCCGGGCTGGACCAGCACCGCTTCGAGCGCCGCCGCCACCTCGACGACAGGGTGTGTGAAGTCGAAGAGATGCTCGTTCCGCTTGAGCGCCATCCCGCGCTCGGTCGCGGCACAGGGAGCGCGCCGCCGGAGCTCGGCGGCAACCGACGTGCGCAACTCGCCTCGACGACGGTCGTCGCCGATCTCCCCGGGTCGCTCGCCGCCGCGACGGCCGTCGCCGATTTCGCTCGCGCGCTCACCCCCTCGCGCGTCGGTCTCGCGCTGATTGGGGCGATGAGCCTGGTGAGCCAGATCGCGCTGCAAGTCACGCAGAGCGCCGTGAGGCACGCCGAGCTCCGCCGCGCGATCGCACCATTCATCGATCGCGGCGACGGTCTGAGGCCGCAGCTTCCGATAGTGGTGCTGGACGTACCGTTCGAGGTCGAGAGGCGCCAGGCGTGCCACGATCGACGCGAGCCCGGACAGCCCGAACGGCGATACGAGAAGTGGAGAGGCGGCCCCGTGAACGGCCCGCAGAGCCCACTCGGCCCATGACGGCGCCTCGACGAGCGACATCGCCACCGTGAGCGCCTCCCCGAGCGCCGCGACGAGACGAGCGAGCCCCTCGCTATTCGGCCCGAGCTGGGCGATCCGATAGTCCACCAATTCCAGCGCGGCAACGCCGACGTCGAGAAGTGCCGAGCCGACGAGTAGGTCGGTGTGAATCGCGTCGCTCGTTCGCACGGGCAACCCGACGGCCCGCAGTCGCCGCGCGATCGCGCCGCTGAGCGGATGTCTCCCGTCGAGGGTCAGGCCCCCGCCCGGAGGCACGAACAAGCCCGTCGTCGCATCGCCTTTGGGGACGAACCCGCCGACCAGCCCGAGCATCGCGAAGAGTCCCTCGAGCAGGCGCCGCGGCCCGAGGAGATCCCCGAGCCGCTCGCGAAGCACCAGCGACGGCGAGACCATCAGCCAAACATCGGCCAGACGCTCCAGGCCCAAGACGAGCGGCAAGTCGTCGAACGCCGTCGCCGGGAGGGCGATCAGCGCCAGGGCGTAGGGCCGCGACACCGCACATCGAGCGCTCGCGGCGCCCTCTGACTCCCACTCGAGAGCCCGGATCGTCGTCGGCTCGAACCGGAGGGGGCTCGCAGGCTCGATCGCGCCGCTCACCTCGATCGAGAAAGCGCGCGGCTGCTCCGCGGGGCGCCGCACGAAGAGATCGACCTCGGCGCCGCTGGCCTGAAAGAACGCACCCAGAACGCGGCCAACGGGACCCGCGCCAACAACGGCAACTCTCATCGTAACCTCCTGGCGTCCCTCAAAGGATCTCGCCGTATGCAGCGGGAATGGTCCCGCTTTCCACCGCAACACCGCAGAGGGCAGCCGCTTTGGCGACCTGCTGATAGACCACCTGATCGTGAAACTTGAGGCCAAAGCGCTGGAACGTCGCCAGGGCCACGCCGTTCTGCTCCTGGAACTCGAAGACCTGGGTGAAGCGGCAGCGGTTGGCGGCGAGGGGCTCGATCGTGAAGGTGCTCGAACCGGCGATCGGCGTGCCGTCGAGGTAGCGGTAGCGAAGGCGATAGCATTCGCCGGCGTCGAGATCCGGCTCCATCTCGATCGATTCGATCTCGGCGTAATTGGACATGAACTGGTCCTCGAACCAGGCGACGGAGCGTTGGAAGAGCTTCGACGCGAAGAGCCCGCTCTTGGGCGCCAGATGCGCGCCCGGCGCGTCGCCGCCGTCGGCCCCGAGTGCGCCACTGATCGCCAACTCGACGCTGAAGCAGCCCTGAAAGCGCTCGCCGACTTCGAACTCTTTGCCGAGGCGGTCGCTCGGTCGTTTGACGCGAATCAGCCCGAAGACGTTCTCGGGATCGGTGACCACCCGACGAAAGGCCTCGGCGAAACGCTCGGCGCTCGTGTTGACGACGAATTCGTGCACGTCGCGCTTGATCGCGATCGCGCTGTTGGTGTCCAGCGGGAGCACGCTCCGTCGCTCCAGTTTCTCTCGTTGCTCGCGTTCGATGACTCGCTCCATCTGACTCTCCTTCTGGCGCGGCGACGTTTGTCGTCGGCGCGGTGCCGTTCGTCGAAATGTAGTCGCTTGACTACAGCGCCAACTTGTAGTCAAATGGCTACAGTTTGTCAACGAAATTCCCACGAGCGAGATGAAACCAGCTGAGCACAAAGAGAAACGAGACCGAGGAGAGGAGATCCGGGAGGCGCTTGTCGACGCTCTCCTCGAACGGCTGGCCGAGCGCAGCATCGCCTCGATCTCGGTACGGGAGATCGCGGCGGCGGCATCCCTCAACCACGGCCTGGTCCACCGCCACTTCGGCTCGAAGGAGGCGCTGGTACGGGCAGCGATCGCCCAGATCAGCGACGAGATCCATCGCGGAGCGCCGCTGGACGCCGCGATCTCTTCCTGGTCCTTCGACTACCTGAGGCGAAAGCCAGCCCTCGCGCGGATCGTCGCCCGCGTCTGCCTCGACGGACCGAGCGATCTGTTGGGTGCCGCGGCACCGAGCGAGACGCGTCTCGCCCAGATCTTGCGGCCGATCGAGCGGCTGCTCGAGCGCTTCGGCTCCCACGAGCCGCGTCTCCCGCGTATCGTCAACGCCCTCGCCACCTCGGCGTTTCTCGGCTGGTTCGTCTTCCGGCCGTTCCTGAAGGAGAGCTTCGGCATCGACGAGGGGGACGATGAGTTGGTGCGGCGCCTCCTGACACGAGTTGACTCCCTGATGGCCGCCTTTGGGGACGAGCCGCGTTGAGTTCCGCAACAAACCGGCGGGGAATTGGGCAACAGTTTCGTTGCGATCCGCCTCGTTCGCTTGGGTTTTGGCGTCTCTTGTGCCTATACTGGCGGTAGCATCAGATACAAGGCGCGCCCATGGCTACCCGGTCGGTCGACAGTTTCATCGCCAGATTGAGGCGGATGGATCCCCCCCTCCCGTCGGTGGACCACTTCATCTGCGAGCTCGAAGAGCAGAGCGGCCCCTTCATCCGTTCTCTGGACAACTTCATCGAGGAGGTCGCTGACGACCAACGCCGCCACGAGCGCAACCTGCTCGCCGGCCAGCCACGCGGGGACGCACGGCGCGATGCGCTCTTCGCGAGACTGGAACGCGTGCGCCGACGACGGGCGAGCCCGACGAGGGCCGCGGACGAGTCGCCGAGCCCGGCCCCTTCGACCCCCACGCCCCCCGAGTTTCCCCTCGCTACGGGAGAGGTGCAGTTTCCCTTGGCGACCTGCGGCGTTCTCGCGCCACCGACGCGCCAGCCGACGGTGGCGTCGCCACCGTTGCGCAACGGCTCGGCGCTCTTCGCCGAACGACGACGCGAGCCGCGGTCGCGAGAGCCTGGCCCCCGCTCGTCGGTAGACTCGATCGACTGGGGACCGCCCATCTCCTCGTGCCCGACTCCCGAGACCCACGACACGCCGCGACTGCGTCCGGTCAAGCGGCGTAGCAGCCGCTCGAATCGGAAGACCAGCGCTAGCGACAAACACCCCCGCTCCACAGGCGACGCCAACAAACAGCCCCGCTCGGCGAGCTACGCCATTCCCTTTTCCTTGCGCTCGACGATCGATCGCTTGCGCCGACGGGGAGCGGCGATCGCCCCGCAGAGCTCGACGGCGGCGGCGCTCTTCCTTCAAGCGTGTCTCGAGCAGCGCACGCCCGCCGTGCGCTTCCTCCTCGATCGCGGATGCCCCGTCAACGCTCGCAACGGCAACGGGGATAGCGCTCTCGTCCTGTCGCTGCGCGACCATTCCCCAGGGCGCGCGAGCTGTGACCGACTCGCCCTCTGCGACCTGTTGATCCGACGCGGCGTCGACATCTGTGCCGAGAATCGGAGCGGGCGCTCGGCGTTCTTTTTCGCCGCGCGTCATCCCGTCGAGTTCTGCCGGCTGCTACAACGCGCTGGGGCGGCGCTTCTCGTCCGTGACCACCACGGGTTCACGCCGCTGCACGAGGCGGCGGCGGCGTCGATCTGCGACACGATGGAGTTCCTGATCGAGCTCGGCTATGACGTCGACTCGCGCTCCAACAGCGGCTACTCGGTGCTCCACGCCGCGGTGACGCCACGTCGTCGAAGCGCCAACGCCGTGGCGCTGCTTCTCGAAGCGGGCGCCGATCCGACCCCGCGGGAGCGCCTGCGCGGTCAAACGCCGCTGCACCTCGCGGCCGCCAAGCGGGCGAATCCGCGGGTCGTCGATCTCTTGCTGCGTTACGGCGCCGACCCCCTCGCCCTCGATTGGGATGGACGAACCGCCCTCGACCTCTCCGAGGACGCCGCGCGAGCCGATCCCGAGAACCTCCGCCTGTCACAGATCGTCCGCCGTCTGCGCGCCGATTACTCGGCACTCGAGCCCGCATGACACCGCCCCGCGTGGCGGGCGAACGCTCTCGATTGCAATCGGTTCCGCTCACCTGTTATCCTGATCGCGGTCTCCATCCCTCAACGGACGTCGTCCCCAACCGTGCGAGAGAACGATGAAGCAACGGCACACCGCCACTCTTGTGGGAATGGTCGCCCTGGTTTGGGCCCTCACCCTGGTCCCGGGCTGCCCCGGGAAGAAGGGCCGCATCGGACAATCTTGCGGACCGGATACACCCTGCGACCTCGGCGCCTGCGTCGACGAGCGCTGCGTGATCAGCTGTCTCGCTTCGGTGGATTGCGAGGGCGGCGCGGTCTGTGTGAAGGGCGTCTGTGTTCCGCCGACGGCGGACGTCGTCGACGCGAGCGGCACCGATGTCGGCGGTGAAGACACTTCGCCCGAATGCGCGACGCACGCGGACTGCAACGGCGTGGATTTCGATCTCTGTAGCGGCGCAAAGCGCTGCCAAGCGGGGCGCTGCGTCGTCTCGGAGCCGGTCGTCTGCGACACGTCCAAGGACACGAGCTGTTCGTCGAACGTCTGCGATCCCCTCACGGGGAGCTGCACGATTCTACCGATCAACGAAGGGGCGACCTGCGACGACGGCGATCGGTGCACGATCAACACCACGTGTCAGAGCGGCGTCTGCAAAGGGCAACCGCTCTCCTGCGCAGATGAGCTCCCCTGCTCGACCGAAAGCTGCGACCCGCAGAAAGGCTGCGTGATCGACCTCTCGGCGTGCACCTGTAAGGTCGACGCCGACTGCGACGACAAAAACCCCTGCAACGGCGTGGAAAGCTGTGACACGAACACGGGGACCTGTAGAAGCGACACGAGCGTCAAGACCTGCACGGGCGAGAGCTGCACCTTCAACACGGACGGCAACTCCTGCCCCGATGATGGTAACAAGTGCACGAACGACGTCTGCCAGGACGGCGTCTGCGCGCATCTGCTCAGAGTCTGCGTCGACGCCGGCAAGCCGTGTACCGCGCAGTCGACGTGCAATCCGGAGACGGGGGTCTGCGATCACAAGAGCTTCGACCCGCCGAACGGACAGTGCGACGGCGATCGCTGCACGTTGAACGACAAGTGCGTCGGGGGCGCCTGCGTCTCGGGAAGCGCCAAAGTCTGCGTCGATCCCAAGGCGATCTGCACCACCGGCGGAATCTGTAACAGCAGCACGGGCCAGTGCGAATTCGGCAACTTCGACCCGGCGAATCCCGACAAGGACTGCGATGGCGATCTCTGCACCGTCGGCGACAGCTGCTCGGGCGGGAGCTGCGTCTCAGGGGCGACCAAGAGCTGCGCGGTGCCGACGGACCCGTGCAAGAAGAACGGCACGTGCGACAGCAAGACAGGCGGCTGCACGTACGGGACCTACACCCTCGGCCAGGGCGAAGACTGTGACAACAACCCCTGCACCCTCAACGACGTCTGCGAAGAAGGGGTCTGCAAATCCGGAACGCAAAACCCGAGCTGCCAGTGTCAGAGCGACTCGGATTGCAACGCGCTGCCGCTCTTCAAGAACGACCCATGCAACAACGGACACTGCAACACGACCTCGCATCAGTGCGAGCCCGTGCCCGTCGCCTACAATCCGCAGAGCCCCGTCGCCTGCGACGACAAGGTAGCCTGCACCGACGCGGGCTTTTGCAAGGACGGGGCGTGCCAGACCGGGAGCGTCTCGAGCAGCTACGACGGCTGCTTGATCGCCGGCGTCGGCTGCGTTACCGCGACGACGTCGAAGAGCGGCGACAAGTGCTCGATCTGCGATCCCGCGCGCTCGAAGACGGCCTGGTCGAGCGTTGTCTGCTCGGCCAACGCCAATCAGTGCAAGCAAAACGTCTGCACGGCGCAGAACGGCTGCGTCGAGCAGAACAAGGGCAGCGTACCGTGTGACGACGGGCTCAGTTGCACGGCGTCGTCGACCTGCCAGAGCGGAAGCTGCGTCCCCGGCTCGCCGAGCGCCAACACCTGCCTGATCGGCGGCTCCTGCTACAACACGGGTGATCCGAATCCGACGAACAAGTGTCAGGTCTGCAACCCGCCGACGAACAGCTTCATCGCCAAGGATTGCTCGTCGCAGAACGACGCATGCAACATCGGCGTCTGCGATCAACAAACCGGGGTCTGCGGAAAGAGCCCACAATCGGGCTCCTGCGACGGTGACCCTTACAGCTGCACCAACGAGAGCTGCGTCAACGGCAGCTGCGTCTATCAGAGCCAGAGCTGCACGGGCTGCAGCCAATGCCATCCGCTCGAACAGAAGCCCTGCAGCGACAAGACGGGCTCGATCTGCTGCGTGAAGATCAAGGTCGACTGCGCGTTGGTCGCCCAGGCGAGCTGCAACGACTTCGTCGATACCGGTCTGACGGACTTCCAAATCTGTGGCGACAAGTGCGTCGAAAAGGGGCTGCCCTACGGCTGTTGCCCCAACGCGAAGAGCTGTCGCACCTCGCCCACCGACAGCTGCGGCTGCGGACGTTGCGAGTGCCCCGCAGGCAAGAGCGGCTGCAGCGATTCGAAGGGCGGCGTCTGTTGCCTGCAGACCGGGAAATGCGAAGAGCTGATCGCCAGCGGCATCTCCTGGAGCTGCGAAGAGATGGAGGTCCCCTGCAACACGGGCGCATGCCCGTTTGGGTGCTGCGCCAACGGATCCTGCCGCACGAGCAAGACCGATAGCTGCGACTGCTCGCACTGCGGCTGCCCCGCGGGTCGAAAGTCGTGCCAGGACAAGGACAAGAACTTCTGCTGCGTCGACGAGGCGATCAACTGCCAAGAGGTCGCGTCGGCCCAGTGTGAGAACTTCGGCGCCCCCACCTGCGACACCGGCCTCTGTAGTTTCGGTTGTTGCGCGGACGGCGCCTGCAAGAGCAGCCGAGAGGACACCTGCGGCTGCACGCGCTGTACCTGTCCGGCGGGGCAGAAATCCTGCAAGGACGAGCCCGGCAACTGGTGCTGCGTCGACGCTCAGGTCGACTGCAAGGACGTCGCGTCGAGCTCTTGCGCCAACTTCCCGCCGGGGACCTTCAAGTGCGACAAGCAATCCTGTCCCAACGGCTGCTGCCCGTCGGGGGAATGCAAGACCAGCTCGGGCGACAACTGCGACTGCCCGGCGCCCTAGCCAAGCTGGAGCCCTCGCTGCCGAACGGCCGCGGCGGACGACCCGACGAGATCAGCGCTGGACGCGCCCATGAAGAGTCGGATTAGCGCTGGACGTGGCCGGGGAGCAGGAAGGGATAGACCCGACGTCGCACGTGCCGCTGCCAGGCACGGTCGAGGCGGCGCAGACGCAACATCACCTCCCACATCCGCGCGTCGCTGCGGTAGTCCCGATCGGCCTCTTCGGGGGTGATCGACTCATCGAGGCGCTTGTTCGCCGCGTCGATCACCGTCGGCATCCAGCCGGTCAGCCGCTCTTTGACGAGGTTGGCGCAGAGATCGAGGAGCACCGTGCGCAGCGCGTGGTAGCGCTCGAGGATCGACGGCAGCACGAAGCGCTTGATCGGCCCACGAATCAGCCAGGGAAACGCGGCGAGGAAGAGGTCTGGATCGACGAGCGGTCGATTGTCGTCGCCCATCAGCATCGGCGTGGTGACGTCGAGGTAGCGCGCCTCGCCATCGACGAAGGCCCAGTTCGAGAGCTGCGCGTCGAGGCCGACTCGCTCGCTCACCACCGACGCCGCGGCGTCGACGATCGCCTCGATCAGCGGATGTCCCTCGCCGGGATCGCGACCGCGGAGCAGTGCGGGCCCCAACGTCTCGCGCGGCAGGACGCGCTGCACGATGTAGCCGACGAGGGTCCCGTCGTCGCGCCGAAGGTGGTGCAGCTCGCTCTCGGCGACGTGGATTCCGCTCTCCTCGAGCCGTTCGATGTAGCTCGACAATACGTGGCGATAGCGTTCGAGCAGCGGCAGAGAGCGAAAGGGCGGCAGGCGCTTGCAGGCGATCTGCGGCGCCTCGGCGGGCCAGCCCAAGACCAGGGAGATCTCGCCGTAGCCCAGGACCGTGATCTCGCTGTCGTCGCCGCGCAACGCCAGGGCGACGCGGCGCTCGAGCTCCGAGAGCTCGGGTTGTGTGATCATCGTCGCTCCTCCTCTTGTCGCCAAGTCGGGTCGGCGAGCCCGTCGACCGATCCCGCGGGGCGTTCTCACCCCAACGTCTTGCGCACGCGGCGGATGATCTCGTCGGCCTCGTCGTCATCGGTCACGAGCGCCGGGAGAAATTGCAGCACCGAGGTGTCATTGCCGGCGTAGACCGTGTAGATTCCCGCATCGTAGAGCAGCTTGCAGGCCATCATTCCGCCGCGGGGCACGGCGAACTTGAGCCCCATGAAGAGCCCACGCTGTCGCAGCTCGAAGGGCGCCCCTGCGAAGCCCTCGGCGAAACGCGCTGCCAGCTCGCGGACTCGCGCCAGAAAGGCGGGATCCGAGGCGATCGCCAGCACCTCTTCGCCGACGGCACAGCCGACCTCCGCGCCACCGAAGGTCGAGACGTGGATGAAGGGGTGCGCCTCGAAGAAGCGGTGGATCTCGGGACGCATCAAGGTCGCCGTCAGCGGGTAGATCCCCCCCGAGAGCCCTTTACCCGTGGTCAGGATGTCGGGCGTCAACCCCTCCTGTTGGTAGAACCAGAGGCTCCCCGTGCGCCCGAGCCCGGTCTGCACCTCGTCGAGGATCAACAGCGCCCCGCGCTGGCGACAAAGCTCGTGAGCGTAGGCGAGATACCCCGACTCGGGGAGTGGCATCCCGAGGGTCGCGGGGATCGGCTCGAGGATCACCGCCGCCGTGCGATCGTCGATCGCCGCCTCTAGCGCGGCGCGATCGTTGAAGGGCAGCTGGACGAAGTCGGGCAGATTGGGGCCGAAGGGATCTCGAAATTGCGGGTCCCCCGTGGCGAGGCTCAGACCCGTATGGCCGTGATAGCCACCGAGGGCCGAGACGATCGTCGGACGCCCGGTGTGGGCGCGGGCGAGCTTGAGCGCCAGATCGTTCGCCTCGCCGCCCGAGACGCCGAAGACGACGCCCGAGAGGACTCCGTCGGTGCTCGCTGCGAGCTTCGCCGCCAACCGAGCGCGCGGCTCGGAGACGAGGTGGTGGTTTCCGATGTCGAAGCGCTCGAGCGCGCGCTGCAGCGCCGCGATCACGCGGGGATTGCGGTGCCCGAGGTTGAACACGCCGCCGTTGCTGTGGCA
>JAGQJP010000107.1 GCA_020430585.1 Myxococcales bacterium
CATCGCCCAGAAGATGCTGGTCTAGCGCCGGGCGGGCCGTCTCGACGAGCACCCACCGCGGCGAGGAGGCGCAACCGTCGGCGCCCGAGCCGTTGTGTGCGAGCGGATCCTTTTGTGGTGAGAGGCTCAGGGCAGCTGGAGCCGCACCTGGATCGCCGCCCCGCGGTCCAAAATCAGCGGCTCGATCATCGGCATTCGCGCGCTCAACCGCTCTCGTCGCGGCCGGCGATACTCGATGATCAGCCAGATCGCCGAGCCGATCAGCGCCGCCGATCCGACGCCGATCAGCACCAATCCGACTTTGTTCAGCGTCTTCGCGTCTCGCTCTTTGGCGAGGATCTGATCGATGAACGCCTGATCGCGATTGGCAAAGGGCGTCGCGTCGAGGCTCGAGTTCGCGTCGTTGATCGTCTTGCGCGCCAGAAGATGCAGCACACCACCTGCGATCGCCACCGCGGCGCCGCCGCCGAACATCGACCAGGCGCCGATTAGCCCGCTCTTCGAGCGATAGCGGCGCGTCGGCGTCTTGGCGACCCGCGCGACCTTGCGCAGCAGCGCGAACGAAAGCTCTGACGGCTTGCCGGCGATGATCGTCACCGATCGCTCGATCGTCTCGTAGCCCGGGAGCTCGATCCGCAACAGGATCGTCCCGGGCACGAGGGGCTTGTTCTCGAGGGGACTTTTGCCGACCGGGCGACCGTCGACGATGATCGTCGCTCGTGGCGGCGTCGTCTTCACGCTGAGCATTCCCTTCGCCCCCGACGAGAGCAGCGTCTGGTCGACCGTCAGCGGCGGGCCCTGGGAAATCACGAGCACCCGCTCCACGGGAACGTGGCCGGCTCTCGAAAAGCGCACGCGGAAGGTACCGAAGGGCAGCCAGCTCGTGCTCGGCGTCGTAGCGGAGAAGACCTTCTTCCCACCCTGCGTGAGCACGACGCTCGAGCCGCTCGGATCGCTGAGAAAGGTCACCTCCCGCTTCTTGAGGGCGTGACGGTTGCGCAAGAACTGTATCCGCTCGACGATCGTGTTCTTGTTCTTCGCCGCCGGATCCGCCTTGAGGTAGCGCCGATAGAGCTCGAGCGCCCGCTCGTCGTCGATGAGAAGATCATAGCAGAGCGCCGCATTCGCCAGAAAGCGCGCCTTCTTCGTCTTGGCGTAGAGCTCCTCTGCGATTTTGGCGGCCTCGCGATACGCCTTGCGATTGAAGCTGCGCTCCATCTTGACCACCAGGCGTCTCACCTCTGGCGTCGCGGCCATCGCACGAGGCGCGAGTTGGGGAAGGCAGAGCATCGAGACCAATAGCCATACACGGAGAGCGGATTTCACGACGACCCTCGACCGATGCGTCGGCGCACCTATTTCTTCCAAATTTTGCGAATGAAGTTGTTGCGCATCGCCGGTAGGCGCTTCATGCGAACCGTCACTTTCTGATCTCGATCGCTCGGCAGCATCAGGGTCTGAGTTTGATACCCGCGTTTGCGCACGACGACTCGCGCCATCGTGCTCGATCGCTTGATCTTCCAGGTCCGCGGCGTCGGCCCGAGCGTCTCGCCGTCGCGAATCACCTGCGCCCCCTCCGGGTCGGTCATCAAGGTGATCTCGACCTCCTCTTTCGGTTTGTGCACGTGGATCGCGGGCAACGTAATCGAGGCCATTCGCTCTCGTTTGAGCCGCTCCATCTCGGCGAGACGGCGTAGCGCCTCATCGCGATGCGTGCTCACGGCGAGCGCCGCGAGATCGCCCCAGAGCCGCACCGAGCTGTCCGGCTCCTCCAAACCGAGTCCGACCCCTTCGGCCGCGTTGATCCGGAAGCCGACGAGCACCGCGACCAGCAACAAGACGAACCCCGAAGCCCAGGCGATCGTTCGCCCCGACATCCGCATGTTGAGACTCGGCGTACGCCAGATCTCGTCGGAAATTGAGACATCGCCCCGTCGGCGACCGAGCGAATCGCTGCGCTCGCTGCGCGAGACGCGATCGGAGCCCTCGAGAATGTCCGACAGGTTGGGCGCCGAGACCTCTCGCACGGCGTCACCGGTCAAGTTGTCGAAAAGCCAGTGTAGCGCGGTTCGAAACTCTGGAACGGTGCGGTAGCGGTCGGCGCTGTCTCGCGCGAGGGCCCGCCGGAAAAAGGCGCGTAGATAAAATGGCGCCGAGTCGGGAAGCTGGCTGAGGGGATCGAAATCGCTGCGGAGCTTGAGGTTCAAGATGTCGGGCGCATCGCCCCCCGGAAAGGGCCGACGCCCCGTCAGAAGCTGGAAGAGGAGGATTCCAACGGCGTACAGGTCAGTCCAGGGACCGACTTCGCCGTCGAGGATCTGCTCTGGCGCCATATAGGCTGGCGTTCCACTGATCGTTCCGGCGTCCAGCTCCTGGGCTTCCAACAAGCGGGAGAGGCCGAAATCCAAGATGCGGACGTGGTGTGGGTCACCGGTAATCCGCTGCAGCATGATGTTGGTGGGCTTGATATCCAGGTGAATGATCTGTTGGCCGTGCGCCGATTCGAGGGCATTGAGGATGTCGTCG
>JAGQJP010000108.1 GCA_020430585.1 Myxococcales bacterium
CGCCCGTCGATCTTGACCCGAGCCACCGCGTCGACGGCGAGCGGAATGTTGCCTTTCGAATAGGCGCGGGTCACACGGAACTCTACCGGAATCTCGCTCAGGTCGAGCCGCTCGACCCGTTCGATGAAGGGCGTGCGCATCGTCCGCCCGCCGCGAATCAGTCGATAGCCGACGACGTGTCCCCCGACCTGCCGCTTCGCGCCGACGAGCACCAGGATCTCGTGGGGTTGACAGACGACGAGCAGGCGCTTGACGACGAGCGCCGCCACGACGCCAGCGAAGACGAATAGGCCGACGAGGGCGAGGGCGATCTCCATCTCGTTCCGTGGGCTCGCAATCCGAGCACGTTGGTCGAGCGCCGTGGGCGGGCTCACGTCATCTGTTTGGCTTGCTGCGCCGCAGTCACCGGGTCGACGCCCGTCATGATCAGATCCATCATTCGCTCTTGTTGTGCCGGCGTCAGCTTCCCAGCGTCGACCTGCGTCACGCCGGCATCGGCTTCCTGCTTCTTCGCGTGCTCTTGGGCGCGCGCCCACAAGCCGAGCGCCATCTCGTGCATCCCCTTGCTCCAGCGACCGCCGCCGAGATCGCCGCCGGCGGGCAACCCTCGAATCTGCGCCGCGAGCGCAGCGTCCTTCGCTTTCTCTGCGGCTCCCACGTGCTCCATCACGTTGTCTTTGAGCGTGGGATCGAGGCGCTCTCCGGTTTCGGGATCCTCGGTGTAGACGTGACCCGACATCGCACCGCGCCAGCTCTTGCGCTTGAGCTTCGGGTTCTTCTTGATCGCGTCGGCGGCGGCGTTCTCGCAGTTTCCCTTGATCTCGTCCTTGGTCAACGCCTTCCCGTCGCCCGTGCCACCCGCGCCCGTTGTCGTCTTGTTCTTCTCGCTGCGCGCGACGGTGAAGTCGCCGACGCTCGCCGAGAGCGACCCCACCGTACCGCCGCGGGTCGCGTTCAATGACGCCGCTTCCGCCTCCTGTTCGGCGAAGCCGCTGCGGTCGGTGAAGCCCGCCGGGCCCGATCCGAGAGAGCGCTGGTACTGCAGCGCGTGGGCCACCTCTTCGGAGACGACGCGCTTGTCGGCGCTGGGGCCGAGGGCGATCGAGCCGCGAAACTGATAGCCATCGGCGCCGAGGGAGTCGCAGGCCGCCGACGCTTCCCCGCCCTGGGCCACGGGAATCCCCCCCAGCGGCGTGCCGAAGGATTGCTCGAGCTCTTCGATGAAGGGCAGGCTCCCGCTCGCCCTTTGCACGCCTCGCCCGGCGGTCGTTGCGGGGCGGCTCTCTTCACGTTGGCCGTCCCGCGTGCTCTCCCGCTTGCGAGGCGGCACCTGGGCGATCGGCGGCTTCTCACGAAACTGAAAGTCGGACATCGGTACCCTCGATGTGGTGTGTTCGAGCCAGTCGATGGCAGTCGATCGAAGCGTAGCGCGGATGGCTCTGTCGTGCAAGTCGCATCGGCGCGTGAGCCACCGACGAGGGCAACGAGGTCGATCGGAGCGAGCACGACATCCAATGTGCCCGGTGTTCGAGCGGGGCGCCTCGTCAGTGCTGAATGAGGAAGACTACCGTGCAGATGATGGCGATGGCGATGTTCGAGGACGCCGCGATCCAGGCAAAGAGGTTCCCCATGCGGGTGACCGCCCTTTCGTGGCGCTCCTCGAGGCTCCCGGGGCCGTCGGGCAGCGTCCAGGCGCCGGCGGGAATCCGCGCCCAGAGCCGCCGAACAGACAGCATGCCGAACAGCGCGTTGGCAAAAAATACCACGACGTAGTTGAGCACGAAGTAGATTTCGCGATGAATCGAACCCCGGTGTTGCATCGACGAGCGGTTGTTGTCCCAGATGATGTGCACGGGCGACTTCGACCATAATACCGCGAGGTAGACGACCACCCCGACCATCGAGAGCAGGGCGATGAGTTGTGCGCGGCGCATTCAGCCTCCTGCGTTGGGTCCGTGCGACCAGCCTACCGCACCCCCGGCGTGACATCAAGGTTGGAAATCAAGGGCGCTTCGTCGGTGTCGGCGCAGACGTCTTGGCGGCAGAGGCCGGTTTGATCGAGATCGTGCGTTTGCCGAGCATATTCATCCGCGTGCTGCGGATCGTCTCGGGCGCGACGTACGAGCCGTCTGGCATGCGAAAGTGCAGGGCGTCCTCGGGGCATTGAACGACGCAGGCGCCGCAGGCGATGCAATCCGCTTCGCGTGCAATGCTGACCTTGCGCGCGCCGCGCACCATTTGCAACACGTCTCGCGGGCAGACCAGCACGCAGTCCGCCGCGCCGGTGCAGCGCTCGGCGTCGAGCTCGACCAGCGGTCGGCCGCCGCGGGTGTTGATATCGCTCGGGTGGTCGGGCGTCGTTCCGTTGAGATCGATTGAGAGCACGCCCAGTGCTACGAAGACGGCGACAGAGAGGGTGGTCGCGCTGAGCGCGCTGAGAGCCGAGACGCTCCAGAGCAGCGTCAGGCCGACGAGGGCACCGAGCGTGGCGGCCGCGCAGAGCGTGAACCAACGCGCGTAGCCGTCGACGCGCAGCCGGGGTAAGGCGACAAAGAGGCCGTAGACCAGCGCAAGGACGATCGCGCAGGCGACCAGCGCGGTGCTGAGGCTCGCGACCGCCCAGATCAGCGGCAGCCCGATCAGAGCCATCGGAGCGCCCCACATCGTCGCCATCTGCAGCCGGTCGCCGAGGAGAAACGGCGCCTTGCGCCAGGCTTTGCGGCCACGAAGACCACGCGCGAGATACTCGGGCAGGTATTCGGCCATCGTCGGGCCCCACTTGGTCTTCCAGCCCGTGGCCTGCTCGACCGCCCGGCGTTCGATCCCCGTGGCGCCGAGTTGCGGCAGGATCAGCACGCGCTGGTCCACCCGCTCGTCGACCCGGGAGGTGCGGATCACCGAGATCACGTCGTGATGCGTCAGATGCCCGCCGCCGGCGGCACACCAGACATTGATTCCGTTGCTGTTGGCGACCAAGAGCCAGACGTCGAGGCCGCGCAAGATGCGACGCAAGCGGCGCACGGTGTAGCTGTAGTTGCAGGTGAGCAACACCGGGGATGTGCGCGACGGATGGCCGATCGCGACGAGCCCCGTCGGCGCGCGATGCGGCAACATGCGAAAGACGGTGTCCCAGGCGTCGGCGACGCGTTCGGCGAGGCTCATTTCGGCACCTCGAGTCCCGACTCGGCGGGGGAGGGCGGGCGTTTCTCGGGCTCGTTCGGCGTCGCGTTCGACGGCGCGGCGGGGGTGTTGGCCGTGACGATCACGAAGTCTCCCGGGGGCAGGTTCTGTGCGGTCAGCCCGACGAATCCGGCCTGGCGGATCGGGGACTGGAGATCGGCGATCGGGTGGGTCGTGGTCTGGGTCAGCAGCCAGGTCAGAATCGCCACCGGAAAGCGCGTCAGCTTGTGCCACAGCCTCCGCCCGGTCGACGGCGGCAGCACCTCGTCGGCGACGACGAGCAGCCCGCCCGGCTTGAGCAGGCTCTTGACGACGCCGAGGACGTAGGCCTGTTCGTCCGGCGAGAGCTCCGAGAAGACGAGGCTGGCGGTCACCGCGTCAAAGGTCGCCGGCTCGAAGCGGTCTTCGATCTCGGCGGCGCCGAGCTCGATCCACTCGAGGGAGCCGGAGGACCCCGGGGGGAGCGTCTTCGCACGGGCGACCTCGAGCATTCCCGCGTTGCGGTCGATGCCGGTGACGATCGCTCCACGTGCCGCGCAGGCCAGGGCCACGCCTCCGGTCCCGCTGCCGATGTCGAGCAGACGGCGACCCGGGGCTGCAGCGAGGTCGGCGATCGCCTGATACACCGACTCGATGCGCCGCCGGCTCAGCAGCCGGATCCCGCGGTCGTACCGCTCGGGGGTGGACTCGAGAATCTTCATGTAGACGTAACTGCTCATCGCCTCTCTCCTTCAATCCGGCGTGTTCGGCCGGGACGCCCCGTCGAGAAACGCGCTGGCAGCGAGCTCGGGCAGCTCTTCCAGCGTCGGCCAGGCCCCGGCAGAGCCCCAATACTGGGTGTAGAGCAACGACAGGTTGCCGACGAAGAGCAGCGCGAGCTGCCACAGCGGTCGATCGGTGCGGACCGCGCCCGTCCGCTGCCCGCCGGCGAGAATCTGCTGTACGGCGTCGAGAAACGGCGCCAACCCCTGCACGATCACACCGTAGGTCTCACCGCGGAAGCTCAGCGCCTCACGTACGAGGACCTTGATGAAATCCTCCTCTTCGCGGAAGACCGACACGTCGGCTTCGACGATCGCGACCAGCTCCTCGCGCACCGAGCGACCGTGGGGGCTCGCCTCGTAGCGATC
>JAGQJP010000109.1 GCA_020430585.1 Myxococcales bacterium
CGTTACCCCCGGCTCCTGCACCGTCGCGCACCGTCGCGGTACCCTCCTGCGTCGGACCTGAGGCGGCGCGGGCCTTCGGCCGCTTCGAGCCAGTCGTCGAGTTGGTCGACGTGCACAAGACCTTCGGCACGCACAAGGTGCTCAAGGGCGTCGATCTTCAGATCGAGCCGAAGATGATCACCGTGATCATCGGCGGCTCCGGCTCTGGGAAGTCGGTGATCATCAAACACATCATGGGCCTGTTCAAGGCCGACCGCGGTGAGGTCCGGGTCTTCGGCACCGACATCACGCCGCTTGGCCGCAACGAGATGATCCCGATTCGGATGCGCTTCGGCATGTTGTTCCAGCACGCGGCGCTCCTCGATTCGTTGAACATCTTCGAGAACATCGCGTTTCCGTTGCGCGAGCGAACCAAGCTCTCGCGCAAAGAGATCAAGGAGCGGGTCGAAGAGATCTGCGAGCGCGTGGCGATCACCGAGATGATGTACCGTTCGACGGGCGAGATCTCCGAAGGGCAGAAGAAACGCGTCGGTCTTGCGCGAGCGATTATCACCAAGCCCGAGGTGTTGATCTATGACGAGCCGACGACGGGACAGGATCCGATCCGCACGCGCCAGGTCGACGACATGATCGTCGAAGCGCAGGAGATGTTCAAAATCACGACGATCGTGATCAGTCACGACATGGCTTCGACGTTTCGCGTGGCCCATCGCATCGCGATGCTCAACGAGGGCAAGATCCTCGCCTACGGGACGCCGAACGATTTGATGAGCTCCGCGGACCCACAGGTCCACCATTTCATTTTCGCCGGCTCGGGGGAGGAGTAATGCTGCACAGTGTTTGGACGCCGATCGCCTGCCGAGCGCTCGCCGCGATCATCTTCGGCGCCTCGTGGCTCGCTGCCGCCGAGGCCCACGCCGCCGGGCCGAAGAATCCCTATGCGCCCTTCGAGGTGCGGACGGGAGCTGGTCTGATCAAGGTGCGCGACACGCGAACAGGGCTCGAGTTCGACGTACCCCTCGACTACCAGCTCAAGGTGGTGCCGGGGTCGAAAAAGCGCCTGGCGACGCTCTACGTGACGCACAAGGTCGAGGCGTTGCAGCTGCGCGTCGCTCTCGATCGGGTCGAACCGATCGAGGCCAACCTGCCGAATCTGAAGCTCCTGGCGATCACCCTTGCCGTCAACCGGGCGCGGGCGCTCGCGGACTACCGCGTCGTCAATCTACCGACGCCCGTGCTCAAACGGCTCGGTTTCGACCTCGGTACACAATGCCAGTACCTCACGCGGGAGAAGGGGATCTTCTGCTGCGAAGAGATCTGGGTCTTGCTGCGCAAACCGAAGTGGCGCTACATCGTGACCTGGCTCTGGGGCGACGATCACAAGAAGTCGGCGAAGCGTCGCGAGTTGGTCGCCCGCGTGCTCAGCAAGTGGCGATTCCACTGAAACGGGGCTTGACACCCAAACGGCGGAGTGCGTATCATTCTCGATGTTTTTGAACGCCGAAGTGGTGAAATCGGTAGACACGCTGGACTCAAAATCCAGTTACCGCAAGGTAGTGTGGGTTCGAGTCCCACCTTCGGCACTCAGAATTCCCCAACAAAATCACGCCCAAGCCAACGTCGCCGGACCAGCGGCCGACACGTCGGTGACGAATGACCGAATGCTCGACGACGCGCCGCCCCCACGAACGTCGCAGGTGGCAAAGGTGCCGTCCATGACGTGCCCTAGCAAAATCGCTGACACACGGCGATCATCTCGGAACGGCCTGGTTCCACAGCTCCTCCGGCGCGCCAGGGCGGTGCTCGTCGCGCTGCTGTTGTCCGTTGTCTCATTGGCGCCCGCAGCCCGGGCGCAGGGTAAGAAGCCGACGGCGATCGACGAGCTGTTGCGCGAGACGGAGAAGATCGCCCGCATCGTCTCGCGGTTGCGGAGCTTGAAGGCGAAGCGGCCGATCCGCAAGCGCGTCGCGAGCAAGCCCCAGATTCGGCGCTACGTCAAGTCGCGGATCGAGACGCAGTTCAGCGACGCCGAGTTGCGCGTCCAGGGCGAGGTGTTGCACTACTTCGGGCTGATCCCGCCGAAGGTCGACTACAAGGCCTACATCCTCGAGTTCGTCACCGCTCAGCTCGGCGGCTACTACGATCCCGACGCTGGGCAGCTGGTGATCGCCGACTGGATCCCCGTGGCGACGCAAAAGCCCGTTCTGGCGCACGAGATCGTCCACGCCCTGCAGGACCAGCATTTCGGGCTCAAGCGCTTCCTCAAACGCACGCCGGGCAATTCCGACCGAACGGGAGCGCGGATGGCGCTGGTCGAAGGCGAGGGCTTGGCGGTGATGTTTCTCTTCGTCGCCGAGGCGTTGGGCGGGCAGCGTGCGATCTCTCTGGCGAGGCTCCCCTCGCTGATGGCGATGCAGGTCGGGATGATGAAGCTGATGATGAAGCGCATCTTCCCCAAGGCGACGGATTACATCATCGACTGGCAGCTCTTTCCCTACGTCGAGGGGTTGAAGTTCGTCGCGGCGCTGCACGCGCGTTTCGGCTGGGCTGGGGTCGATCGCGTCTACAAGCGTCTACCGATCAGCACCGAGCAGGTGCTCCACCCCGAGAAATAC
>JAGQJP010000110.1 GCA_020430585.1 Myxococcales bacterium
ACCGCTTCGAGCCCCTCGAGGAGCTTGATATCGCTGTCGCTGTAATTCAGTGCTGTGCTCATAGCGGGCATATATTAGGAACTCACCCCCCAGCGGTCAAGCGCGCGCGGTTTGGCCGAACATTTCCGCGACACTAGCGACGCGGCGTTCTCGGCGTCGACAATCGTATGCTACGATACAAATGTTCAGTATGTCAAGCCCTCCGCCCTTCCGCTGGAGCCTCGTACACCCGAGCGTCGTTGGGCGCTTCGCCGAACTCGCTCTTGAAACGTCGACCGCGAGCTGCCAAGATGAGCCAACCAGGTGTGACGGGGGGGAACGATGCCGACGACGACGAAATTGGACCACGACGGGGTGGGCCGAGCCAGCGAGGTCGAATGAGGACGGCAGGCACCCGCTTCGGCCTGATGTCGGGGGAATGCTCGCTCTGTAGGGGACTGGCTCTGCTCCTCTCGTGTCTTTCGCTCGTTCTGGCGCTGCGGCCGGGCGACGCCCGCGGGCAGGGTGCCCCGAAGCGCCCTCACGTGCTGTTGATCAGCATCGACGGGCTCGGCTGGTCTCTCTTTCAGCGGCGCGACGTGAGATTGCCGACCCTGCGGCGCCTCGCCTCGCGCGGCGTCGTCGGGCCTGCGCTCTCGGTCTTTCCGGCGAACACCTGGCCGGCGCACGCGACGATGATCAGCGGCTGCTATCCAGCGCGGCACGGCGTGATCGGCAACCGCTTCCGCGATCCGACGACGGGACGAGAGACGCTGAGCTTCAGTGTGCCGCGCCGCCGGCTGCTCCGCGTGCCGACGCTCTTCGATGTGCTGCACCGGGCCAAGATCTCCACTGCCGCCGTTTTCTGGCCGGGATCCCAGGGCGACGCGTCGGTCGATTGGAATGTGCCCTACGTCTACGGCCAGCTCGCCTTCGAGCACGGATCGAGCCCGGGACTCCTGGCGGAGCTCGCGCGGAGCGGGTTTCCCTCGGAGTCGCTCTGGAAATTCATGAGCCTCAACGACCCCTATACCGCGGACCACGCGGCGCTCGAGATCGCGCGTTTCCTCGTCGCGCGGCACAAGCCGCGGATGATGGCGCTGCACTTCGACGCCGTCGACCTGCTCGCGCACCAATTCGGCCCGACGAGCGCCACGGTGCGCTGGGGGCTCGAGGCGGTGGACCGGATGATAGCCGCCACGCTGGCGAGCTATCGACGGGCGAAGATCCTCGACCAGACCGTCGTGATCGTCGTTTCGGATCACGGTTTCGTCAGGGCCACCCGCGCCTTCGACATCCAGCGGTTGGTGACGGCGGCGGGCGCCTCGATCTCGACCAAGAAGAATGGGCGCCCCAACGTGCGGGTGATCCTCGACGGGATGGTCGCCTATCTCTACCTCGCACCGGCGGCGCAGCGCCCGCGACCGCTGGCGAAGCTCGTCGCCGCGCTGCGGCGCCAACCCGAGATCGAGCGCATCCTCGAGCCGGGCGACTACCGGCGTTACGGCCTGCCGCTCCCGCGCGACAACGCACGCGCTCCGTCGCTGATCGCCGTCGCTCGGCCGGGGGTGATCTTCGGACCCGTTCACGACCGTCGGGGCCTCAGCGCGCCCGTGTCACGGCGCGGGACGCACGGGTATTGGCCCAGCGACCCGCGGATGCGCAGCGTTTTCCTGATCTCCGGCCCCGGAGTTCGTCGGGCGAAGCTCCATGCGCCCTTTCGCATGATCGACCTGGCTCCGACGATCTTGCGCGTCTTCCGTCGCGCCTTCTCGGGCGCGATCGACGGTCGCCCGATGCGCGGGATTCCGCCGCGGCGCACGTCCACGATCTCCCGCCGCTGAACGGCGCCGCTCAGTGTGGAAAATGGCTGATCGAGAGGATGCTGCGAGCAGAGGCCGGCAGCTTGCAGCGGTACCAGGGTCCCCTCTCCGCCGTGGGTCCGATCGAGAGCACGGCCGTCGGCCGCGTCACGGGAAAGCGCCAGACATACGAGGTGCCCTGCTGCTCGAGGTTCGTTCGACCGCAGGCCTTGAGGTAGCGCGCCGCCAACTGCGCGGGGGTGAGCGGGCTGTGGTAGGCGAACCAGGTGATGTGCCCGAGCTGACCCTGAGGATAGACGCGACCATCGCAGAAGCGTTTGGCCCCTCCGAGCGGTTCGAGGCAGCCAACCGGAGCCTTCGCCATCGAGACGACGGCGATCGACCAGCCGACGAGGGCCGATCGTTGCTCGCGCACGACCCGGGCCAGCAGGTCGATGGTCCGTCGCGTAACGACGACGGTCAACGTCCGATCCGAGCGATGCCCCTTGTGCCGGAAATACTCTGCCCGAATCGACGCCTTGCGCAGCGCCTGCAAAATGGCAGCGGCGCGTTGAGGGGTGTGTGCTGTCCAGCGCAGAAAGACCTCGTGCTGTGAGTTGAGATTGGTGAAGAGCGCCAGCCAGTTGCCGGGAAGATCGGTCGTCGGAAAGTTCGGCGCCACGGTGACGGAACGAGAGCGCTTCGCGTCGAAGAGAATCCAGCGCTTCCGCACCTGATCATAGGCCACCGGTCCTGTGGCGACCCCGCCGCGCAGTCGCGCACGATCGAGATGGTAGTTGGGCCGCTTCACCCGGAGAGGGACCACTCGTTGCAGCGTTCGATGACCGCGCTCGAGCACGTCCCGCTCGGTGTAGAGGCGCCCGACCCCGGCTTTGATCACCTGGACGGGCTCGCAGAGAACGAAGCCGGTCCGCATGAGCCCTCTCGGCGTAGCGCAGATCGGGTGTTGCTTGGGATCGAGCAGCACGTAGGTCAGGCGAACGGAGATCGTGCCCTTGTGACGGTATTCTCCCAGCACGCGATAGCTCAGCTGTTCGCGTTTGCCGGGCAGCAGGGGCTCGATCGCCGCCAGGGCGATGCGCGTCGTCGGCGTCGGCGTCCGTCTCCGTGGCGCGACGATCTGTTGCGGGGGCCTTCGCGGACGGTAGATCAGAAAGCCTGCGCCCTGGCGGTTTCCCC
>JAGQJP010000111.1 GCA_020430585.1 Myxococcales bacterium
CAACATCCGCGCGCCCGTGGCGTTGTAGACCGCGTTGGCGATCGCAGCAGCGGTCGGTACCGTCACGGGCTCTCCGATCCCGACCGCCCCGGCCGCGTTCGAGCCCATCGACACGTCGAAGAGCACGGCGTCGATCTCCGGGACGTCGAGGGTCCCGACGATCTTGTATTGCTCGAGGTTCGGGTTGAGCATCAGCGCGTTTCGACGGTCGAGCACCCGCTCTTCGAAGAGCGCGAAGCTCACCCCCTGGATCACACCGCCGTTGATCTGGCTGCGCGCCGTCAGGCGGTTGAGGACGATCCCGCAATCCTGAACCGCGACGATCTTGATCACCCGGATCACGCCGGTCTCGACGTCGACCTCGACATCGGCGAACTGCGCGCCCGCGATGAATTTGGTGAAGGCGTCGTAGTTCGCCGCCCGCTCCGCCTGCACCGTAAGGGTCCGCGATCCGAGCTGCGCCGTCACGGCTTTCAGCGAGAGCCTTTTCTGCGGGCTCTCTTTGGTGAAGAAGACGCCGTCGCGGAACACCACATCTTCGTAGGGGACGGCGCCAAGAGGCGTGCGGGCGAGCTCCTTGAGCTTGTTCGCGGCGCGGTAGGCCACCGTGCGCGCGACGGGAGAGAGGCAGGGCACGGTCTTGCTGCCCCCCGAGCCGGGACCGAAGGGCCAGCTCGTGTCGCCGATCTTCACGGTTACCGCCGACATCGGCAGCCCCATCTCTTCCGCGACGATCTGCGCAAGGATCGTCCGCGTCCCCGTGCCGATGTCCTGGGCGCCGTTGTAGAGCACGATCGTTCCGTCGCTGTGGATCTTGAGCTCGATCTCCGCTGGTGGTCGGCCCGTGTTGTACCAGACCGAGCTCGCCACCCCGAGACCGCGCTTCTTCGGCCCGCTCTGGCCCTGTCCCGGCTTCGCGTTGCGACGCTCCCAGCCGATTCGTTTGGCCCCGAGCTCGAGCTCGGCGCGACGTACCGGATGGCTATCGTTCTTCAGTCGAAACGCGACGGGGTCCATTCCGACCTTGTGAGCCGCCGCGTCGATCATCTGCTCGAGGCCGAAGCATCCCTGGGGACAACCGGGCGCGCGAAAGGCTCGGCCGGCTCCAGCGTTGATGAAGACATCGTGCTCGACGACGCGCTTGTTCTTGCAGTCGTACATCGCCTTGAGAGGCCGCGAGACGCCGCCACCGCCGCCGATTCCACCGCAGCCGAGAGCGTGCAGGCTCATCGCCGTGAGGGTGCCGTCCCTCTTCACGCCGAGGCGCCACTTCTGGTGCGATGATGGGCGGTTGCCGTTGGTCAGATGCTCTCCCTTCCGCGAGATCAGGAGCTTCACCGGCGCCTTGGCCTCTCTGGCGAGGCGAGCGGCGAGGAGCCCCTCCATCCGTGCACCGAATTTCGAGCCGAAGCCGGCGCCCATGTGCTCGGTGATCACCCGCACATTCGACGTCGGGATACGGAAGACGCGGGCTAGCTCATCGCGCACGCTGAAGGTGCCCTGGGTCGAGGCCCAGACCGTGAGCCGCTTTCCGCGCCACGAGGCGACCAGGTTGTGCGGCTCGAGGCAGGAGTGGGTCTGCACCTCGGTGCGGAAGCTGTGCTCGACGGTTACGTCCGCCTCTTTGAAGCCGCGCTCGACGTCGCCACTATCGTCGCTGCTCGAGCTCTTGCGCTCGTTCGGACGCCCGGGATAGACCTGAGGAGCCCCCGGCTTGATCGCCGCGTCGATCGTCGCCACCGACGGCAGCCGCTCGTACTCGATCTTGATCGCTCGCATCGCGTCTTCCGCGGTGCGGGTGTCGACGGCGGCGACCGCGCCGAGCTCCTGACCGGCGCATCGCACGACGCGCCCAGGAAGAATCACGATCGCCTTTACCCCGGCGATCTTCTTCGCCTCGGAGATGTCGATCGACTTGATCTTCGCCGCGGCGACGCTCGCACAGAGCACACGACCATACAACATGCCCGGAAGGCGCATATCACTGGTGTAGCGCGCGCGGCCCGTCACCTTGTCGGCGCCCTCGATCCGGGGGATCTCTTTGCCGACGATGCGGAAGGGGTGGTCGATCGTCCACGGTGCGGGTTCGTCTTTGGGCAGGCGGATGCGTACGGCCTTGAAGTGTCCCTTGAAACCCAGATTGACGGTTACGGTTCGACTCATCGGCTCACCTCATCCGCCGCGTTTGGTGCGCGCGGCCTTCTCGACGGCGGCGAAAATGTGTGGATACGAGCCGCAGCGGCAGAGATTGCCCGCTAATTCGTGCCGAATTTGCTCGTGGGTCGGGTTCGGAACGCGGTCCAAGAGGCACTTGGCCGACATCAGAAAGCCGGGGGTGCAATAGCCGCACTGCAGGGCGTCTTCCTGGAGGAAGGCTTGTTGTAGCGCGTGAAGCGTCCCGTTGCTCGCCAGCCCCTCGACGGTCGCGACCTGCTTGCCTTCGACGTCGAGCGCCAGCATCATGCAGGAGTTGACCGCTTCACCTTCGACCAAGACGGTGCAGCCTCCGCAGGCACCGCGATCGCAGACGATCTTGGTCCCGGTCAGGCCGAGCTGGTCGCGCAACAGCTCGGCGAGCGTGGTGCGTGGTTCGGCCTTGGTCGTGACACTCTTGCCGTTGAGTCGGAAGCTGAAGCCAACCGCGTCAGGTCCGCGAACGCCACCGACGCTGCTCGGGCCTCCGATCACGAGGGCTCCAGCTTTCGTGGGCGCCAGTCCGCTGACCGCACCGATCCCGGTGACTTGAAGGAAGCGGCGGCGCGAGACCCGCAACGAGGGCTTGTCGGAAGGATCGCGATCGCTCATCGTACTGCTCCTGCGTTGTCGAGAAAGGACACGCCCGCATTATATGTCGATGACCAGCTAGGAACAAGCGCCGCGGCGTACGTAACAAAAAAAAGCGAGCCCTATTCGGACTCGCTTCGGTTTGGCTCACGGCGCCAGGACAACTCTTCCCTCGCCCGATCGAGCGGCGGTTAGATCTTTGCCGGTTTGGCCGCTTGATCGCTTTTGGACGTTTTCGGATTCTGCGTCGATTTCTTGCTGGTGTCCGCCGGCTTGGGGGCGGCGAGGTTCTTTTTGCCCTTTTCGACCTGGGTCGTTTTCGTCTTGCCCGGGCAGGCTTGCGCAAACGTGAAACCACCGAAGACGAGTGCTAATGCGGTAATGCTCGATACGATAAACTTCTTCATCTGATTCGACCTCCTTGAGATTGTTGTTCGTTTCCTCAGATTCGCCTGTAACAACCGCTTCGAGCTCACGGTCTATTCCGGTTTTCTTTCGGTCCTAGCGGGGGTGGGTCAAGTGTATGAAATGTTGAGCTATTTTTTCGACTTGCGGCGAGCCTTCCCGATCCGCGTCCGCGGAGAATGCCGAGAGCAGACCGGAAGCCCCCGCGCCAAAGGTGATCGACGCCGAGATCGCCGGCTCTGCGGCGACGATTCGAATCCGGCAGCGGCTCGACGTGATCTCCAACGCCTCCAGTCGGGCTGGCGTTCCCGCCCGCCGCAGGCGACTGAGGAGCTCGCGTTCGGTGTGTCGACGGATCGAGCGCTCGACCAGCGCCAATTTTCGCCGCTGTCGTACGAGCTCGATCTCTCGCCGCGCGCCGCGGTACCGCCGAACGACGCGTCGCATCGCGCGGAAGAGCTTGGGAAGGGTACCCGAATGGAAGCCCGGGACCAGCAGGCGTGCCATCGTCTCGCCGCTCTCGCCGACGATCGCCGGCGGCTCGTGGGCCGGGCGGTTCTGCGCGTAGAGCCGCCAGTTCTCTTTGAGCTCCCAGGCGAGGAAACCAAAGAACCCCGGCGAGAGGAAGACGGTCGTCGCCGCGACGATGGTCGCCGCCGTCGGTCCGAGGAAGGCCAGCGGCTCGGCGAGCGCCCGCGTGAGAATCAACGAGATCGGCAGGATGATCTTGTGCCCCACGGTGACGACGGGGAAGTGTTTGACCGGGTTGTACTTCGGCTCGAGCAAGACGTTGATGTAGAGCCGCACGACATAGCTCACGAGCGACCAGGGAAGGCCGAGCAGCGCTTTGAGGACGACCTTCGGTTTGGCCTCGCCCTCGCGCAGTCGCAGCGTGTCGTCGACGCTGTAGAGTAGGCGTTCGATACGGTCGACGATCCCGCGGAAGAGGTCGAGGATCCAGTGGATCAACGCGGGCACTAGCTCGACGGTGAGGGCGCGTCCGATCCGCCGGAATCGATCGGCGATCGATTCCTGTCGCTCGATGCTGACGAGCGGGTCGACGACCCAGCGCAGGAGGAACGCCAGAGCCCGTCGCACGGGTGTCGAGCGCATCAGACGTAGAGGCAGCGTGATGAAGGCGGCGTGCAGGCCTCGACCGACCATCCGCGCGGCGGCTGCCAGCGCGTTTCGCAGAGCGCGGCTGTTGATTGTCGAGCAAATCGCAAACGCCGTGAGGCCCACCGTCGGCGCGCCCGTGAAACGGAGATGAACGCCGAGGCCGGCTTCAAGAGCGAGTCCGATGGTATGAGCGAGCGCTTCGAGGAGCAGGAACGCGCCGACGAGCGGGAACAATAGCCACAGGCTGGCGAGGCGACCGGGCGCCGTGGCGAAGAGCAGCGAGCTCAGGCGCTGGAGCCAGCGACGATAGATCTCACCTCGGCGGTAGAGCCCCTCGAGTGGCTGGGCGAGCAGGCGGTCGCCGCGGAGCAGCGGATCGCCGACGAGCCACTCCTTTGCTCCCGTCAGGTTGCAGACTTTGGCGCGACTGCGAGCGATCGCGTCGCGGAGCAGCGGAAAATCGAGGTGACCGCGGTCGACGATCCGGTCGGCGAGCTCGGAGACGCTCTTTTCTCTGGCGATCTCCGCCTCGTCGCCGCTCTCGCCGTTCGTCTCGGCGACGGCGCGCTCGAGGGTCGGTGCGATCGCCGCGCGCAGGCGCTGCTTGGCTACGGCGAGCAGCTCGTGGGTCAGCTGGAGTAGCCCGGAGAGCCTCGTATTCTCGACCGCCGCAAGCTCGAGTCGCTCTGCCGCCTTGCGCAGTGACCGGCAAAACCGTGCTGCCGGCTGATGGACGAGCTCGCGCCGAATCGGTCGACGGCCCAACGAAAGCGCCCATTCGACGAGATCGACTCGATAGATGCTGCGCGCCCGCTCGGATATGGCCCGCTCGAGGTCGCGCAGGGAACGCGCCGTGGGGGAATAGAGGTCGTCGCCCGCGCCTTCGAACGCGGCTTTCAATGCGGTGACCGCCACCTGGCGCCCCTCGTCGAGGCCGAGATCGGCCGCTGCGGCGTCGAGCGCCTCGGCGAAGCGAGCGACGACGCGCTCTAGACCCTCGCGCGCCGCGGGTGACGAGGTATGACGACGGTATAGCAATCCGGCCAGCGAGAGGTCGCCGCGGCTCTCGGCCCGCTGAGCACGGGCCTCCAGGGCCGCTAGCGCGGAAGGCCCGAGCTCGCCGCTCGGCTCTTCGCTCGCCCCCGGTGCCACTGGTGTGTCCCCCAGCGTACGGAACCTGCGCCCCAGCTCGTCGAGATCGGCGATCCATTCGGCGGCGGTCGGTCGCGGCCTCTGACCACCCCCGTCGGCGGGTCGATCGGGGAGGTCGTCGGCGATCCGCGCGACGTCGTCGGCGATCCGCGCGATGATCTCGGGCGCTCGCCGCGCCACCGCGGGGAATTCGACGGCCAAGGAGTCCGGATCGAACAGATACAGGGCGAGAAAGCGCCCCGAAAAACAGGCCCAGAGCGTGAGACTCTTGTCGTGGCCCTTGATCTCGGGTAGAAACTCGTGCTCGGTGCGCAAGACGGCGCGGATTTCATCGGTCTCGGCGAGGCCGATCTGACCGAGATGCTCCCGCGCGTTCTCGATCACCTCCGCGTAGAACGCGCGTCGAGGGTAGAACAGCTCGCAACGCAGGCGCAGCTGCGCATCGCGCAGGTTCTCCGCGCTCCCCGTGTCGCTCGCCAGCTCCGCATCGAGGACGATCGTCCAGCCCTCCGCCGGCCGCTCTGTTCGGCTGCGGTCGAGCTCGGGGGCGGGTTGGAAGCTCAGACCCTCTCGCTCGCGAAGGGCCTCGAAGGTCGAGCCGGGGAGGGCGAAGCCCCACTCGTGGGGTACCGCGCGCCAGCGGCCGCCGTGCCCTGTAGCCGCGCGCATCAGCCGACGGATCGTGGCTGCGGGCGCGGTGAAGGTGCGGATCGGTGGCAGCGGAAATATTTCGAGCGCGTCGTTGGTCATCCTTGCGGTGCCTCGAGGACAGAGTTTGGCCAATAGATATCCGATTTTCGTGATATAGTGAACGGCCGAATCGCAGTGGCGAGGATTCCGGGTGCACGAGGTCTATCGAGAAGGGAGTTCGATCGGCGAGCGCTATCGCGTGGAGGAGTCGATCGGCGAAGGCGGGATGGGGATCGTCCTTCGCGCCTGGGACACTCGTCTCGAGCGGCCCGTGGCGATCAAGGTGCTTCCGGTCGTCGACAAAGACGAGCGCATCACGCGCTTTCTCCGGGAAGCGCGGGCGATCGCGCGCCTGAGCCACCCGCACATCATCGCGATCCACGACGTCGACGTCGAGGCGCGACATCCCTACATGGTGATGGAGTATCTGCAGGGCGCCGACCTCTCGAGCCTCGAATTTCCGACGCTCGCGACGTTGCTCGAGCGCCTCGAAGCGGTGGCGGACGGGCTCGCCTATGCCCACGCCCAAGGCGTCGTGCACCGCGACGTGAAGCCCGAAAATGTCGTCGTCGGCGACGACGGCCAGGTGAAGCTGATCGACTTCGGCCTCGCCGTCTTCGACGGGGCGGTGCGGGTGACCGACACGGGTCTGGTACCCGGAACCTTTCCGTACCTCGCGCCCGAGCTGATCCAGGGCGGCGAGCCGACGGCGCAGAGCGACCAGTATGCCTTCGGCGTGTTGACCTACTATCTTCTGACGAGCGTCTATCCGCACCCGTCGGACAACATGGCCCAGGGCCTGATCCAGCGCGTGACGCGTCCGGCGCGCTCCCTGCGCGACGCCGCGCCGAATGTTCCCGATGCGTTGATCGCCCTCGTCGATCGGACCCTCGAGCGCACCCCCGACGAGCGATTTGCGTCGATGAGCGAGGTCTCTGCCGCGCTGCGCGATCTCGCGCGCGACGAGCGAACCCAGGCGCTCTGGGAGGCGGGCCAACACGCGCTCGTCGTGAGCACGCCGCGCCCCTCCAGCGCCGAACGAGCCCTCGAAACGTTGCAAACCCCGCGCTCCGACAACGAAGCGACGATCTCGGTGCTCACGCCGACCCCGATCTCCGACGAGCCGCAGCTCGCCCCGGTGGCCGACACCGTCGCCGACAACTCGCCGCCCGATACGAGCCCGACGATCGAGCGGAGGGCGCCGCCGGTTCGTTGGGTCGGTGTTGCGTTCGCCGTGCTGATCTGCGGTTTCGCGCTGGGATATCTCGCGGTTCGCGTCTGGTTCTCGGAGGACACCGCCGACACGTCAACGGACCGCGGCACGACCACGGAGCCCCCGACAGCCTCACGACGGTCGACGCGTCCTTCGTTGCCGAAGGGCCCCGCCGAGAATCCAGCGCCGCCTACGCTGATCCGAAGAGGCGACAAACCCCCACAGAGGATCGAGTCGTCTCCGAACCTCCCGCTCCGAGCGCCGACGCTCGCTACGCACGACGGCACCCTCACCCGACCGGAACCTCCGCGCCAGGGACGCGCGCCGGGTGAGCTGCTCCGGCCTCTCGTCTCGCGCGAGAGGATGCTGCCGTCCAAACGCCACAAGCGTCGCACCGCCAAGGGGCGCTCTCCGCTGGCGATGTCTCCGGGGCGAAACGGGAGGGGCCACAAGCCGACGAACACGCTGACGTCGAACAATCCCGCCCCCCCGAAGAGCCCTCGACTGACCTCGGACAAGGTCACGCCCTCGCCATTGGTGATGCGCCCCGATCTGGCGACGATCCGCGTCGATCTCGTGCACAAAGCGGCGAAGCTATTGCTGCAGAACAAGTGTGAAGAGGCGCGTCGACTCTACCGCGAGGCCTACCGCAAATCGCCGCTGCACAAGGGCATCGCCCAACGCTCGTACCTCGCCTGCATGCGCGTGCGCTGGTCGCGTCGCGCCGCGAGCGAATTCGTCGCTGGCAACTGCGACCTCGCCCGGACGATGCGCTTGAAGGGGCTCGGGGAGTACCCCAATCGCCAACAGCTCGCCGAGGACTACTACAAGCGCTGCCTCTGGCGCCTCCGCCGAATGCGGCCGCGAAGCCGCCCCTAGCGGCGTTGCGTTCAATGCCCTCGGCTGCGACGCCGCTCGAGCTTCTGCCCTCAGGGGTTGACGAGCAACTTCGGCCGCTTCTCTTTGAGCTTGTCGATCGCCTTCGGTTTGGCCTTGATCTTGTCGAGGTTGATCTGCTCGAGGGCCGTCATCTTGTAGAGTGGTTTGAGGTTGGCGACGTTGGTGCTGGTGATGTCGAGGTAGGTCAACTTCGGCAAATCCTGGAGCGGCGTCAGATCGCCGACCGAGGTGTGGCTGATGTAGACCGAGGTGAGGCTCGTCAGCTCTTTGAGAACCTTGATGTCGTCGATCTTCGTGTGGGCGAGGTAGATCTGCTTGAGGTGGGTCATTCCCTTCACCGCGTCGAGGTCGGCGACCTGCGTGTTCGAGAGCACCAAGGTCGTCAGCGCGGTGAGCGCCTTCAGCGATGGGACAGTCTTGACGTTCGTCGAGGCCATCAGCGAGAGGAGCCGCAGATGCGTCAGTTTGTCGACTCCCGAGACGTCGGTGACGGGCGTGTCGGTGATCCGCAGTCGCTCTAGCCCGCTCGCTCGCTCGATCCCTTTGAGCGACGTCAGTGGCGCCTTGCGCACATGGAAGAACGTCAGCCCTGGCGCCTTTGGCAGACCGTCGAGCGACGCGACTGGGGTCTCGACGATCGAGAGGTGCGCCAGGCTGGTGCAGGTTTCGAGGCCCTTGAGCGAGGTGAAGCCGCACTTCTTCAGCGTCAGGCGCTTGAGCGCGCAGCTCGCGAAGACGGGGAAGGACGTCGCCGGAACCTCTTCGATCTCGAGCTTCTCCAAATGCGAGAGGGCGCCGAGAGCGCTGATGTCCGCGACCTTGACCTTCTTGAGCACGAGGCTCTTCAGCTTGACGCTCTTGAGCGCCGCCAGGCTGGTCAGCGTCGTGTGGCTGATCTCCAACACTTCGAGCTTCGGCAGCTTGCTCAGCGCGTCGAGCCCGCTCTCGTGAGCGCAGATGATGCGCTTGGTCACTTCGGGGTCGTAGCTGCGGTCGCAGACCTTGATCCAGACCTTCTTCTTCTCTTTCTCTTCGGGCTTGGTGCAGGCGCCGAATGCAACGCTGGTCGCCAGAGCGAGGATCAGCAATCGAACGGGTCGGGTGGATTTCATCGGTGGTTCCTCTCTGGTGCTCGGTCCATGGTTCAGCTGTCGATCAGCGCCAGCACCTCTTCGGTGCGCTGACGCATCAACTCGTCGCTCCCGCGGGCCTCGACGTTCAGGCGCACGAGCGGCTCGGTGTTCGATTTGCGCAGGTTGAGGCGCCAATCGGCGAACTCGAGGGTCACGCCGTCGACCTCTTCGACCCGCTGGGCCTCGGCTTCGTAACGCGCCCGGACGCGGGCGATCGCCACGTCGCCGTCGACGCCGCGGTTGATTTCGCCGCTGGCGGGAAAGGCGTGCATCCGCTCCGCAACGAGCTCCGACAGTGGGCGTCCGCTGGTCGAGACGGCCTGCGCTACGAGCAGCCAGGGGATCATTCCGCTGTCGCAATAGTTGAAGTCGCGAAAATAGTGGTGCGCCGACATCTCGCCGCCGTAGATCGCGTTTTCGCTGCGCATCCGCTCTTTGATGAAAGCGTGACCGCTCTTGCACTGGACGGGCACGCCGCCCGCCGCGCGAGTGAGCTCGATCGTGTTCCAGACCAGCCGGGGATCGTAGATCACCTTTTCACCCGTGGTTCCCGAGAGGAGCTGGGAGGCGAGGAGCCCGACGATGTAGTAGCCTTCGATGAAGCCGCCCGACTCGTCGAAGAAGAAGCAGCGGTCGAAGTCCCCGTCCCAGGCGACGCCGAAGTCTGCTCTCTCGGCGAGCACGGCGTTCGCCGTCTGCGGGCGATTCTCGGGCAAGAGCGGGTTGGGCACGCCGTTGGGAAATGTCCCGTCGGGCGTGTGGTGCAGCGGGACGATGCGAAAGGGCAGGTGGGGAGCCAGCGCTTCGACGATCGGGCCGGCACAGCCGTTGCCTGCATTCGAGATCAACGTCAGCGGCTCGAGCACATCGCGATCGACGTAGCCGAGGAGGTGCTCGATGTACGCCTCGCGCACCGAGACCTGCTCGACGATGCCCCGTGCCGATCGGCCGCCGCCGGAACCAGACGAGGTGCCGGCGAGACGGCTCGCGAGGGCGCCGATCTCCCCCAAGCCCGTGTCGCCACTGATCGGGCGCGAGCCCCCACGGACGAGCTTCATCCCGTTGTAATCTTTTGGGTTATGGCTCGCGGTGATCATGACGCCGCCGTCCGCTTCGAGGGCTGGCGTCGCGAAGTAGACCTCTTCGGTGCCGCACAGACCGATGTGCAGGACGTCGACCCCCGACTCGTTGAGGCCCTGGCAGAGCGCGTCGCTCAGCTCGGGACCGGAGAGACGGATATCGTAGCCGACGACGACCCGCCGCGGCTCCACGACGGCGGCGAAGGCGCGACCGATTCGGTAGGCCAGTTCGGCGTCGAGCTCGTCGGGAACGCGTCCGCGGATGTCGTAGGCTTTGAAGCAAGCGAGTTCGTTCGACATCGTGCCTCCGAGCTGTCGATTCGAGACGGCGCTCATCATCGATCGATTGGCGCAAAAAGGCAAGGCCGCTTCGCTGGCGAGTGGGGGTTCTGCCGCCTCAGCGTTGGATTCGGAGGTTCGGGCGACGGCTTCGTAGCTCGACGAGCGACGAATGGTGCAGCGCTGGCGTGCCGCTGAGGACGACGCGGCGCAGCTTCTTGAGCGCGAAGAGCGGCTTCAAATCCGAGACCTTCGTTTTGGCGAGGTTGAGCGACTCGAGCTTCGAGAGCCGCGCCAGGGGCGCGATATCCTCCACCGGCGTCTCGTCCAGCCGTAGGGTCCGCAACGCCCGGAGCTTGGCCAGGGGCTTCAGGTCCTTCACTTTCGTGCGCGAGAGATTCAGCCCCTCGAGCCGAGTCAGCTTCGCCAGCGGAGCGAGATCCTTGACATCGCAATCGACGACCATCAGGCGTCGCAGGCTCTTGGACCGCCGAAGGGGCGTGAGGTCGACGACGGGGGCGCGCCCGACGAAGAGCGTCTCCAGGCGTTTGAGTCGCCCGAGGGGGCGCAGGTCGCGGACCAACACGCGATCGAGCCAGAGCACCTTGAGCGCGTGGAGCTTGGCCAGTGGCATCAGGTCGTAGACCAACGTCTTGCGCAGATCGAGGTGCTCGAGCTTGACGAGATTCGCCAAGGGCGTCAAGTCGCGCACGGGCGTGAAGCCGAGAAGCAGCTTGACGAGAGTGGTCGAGGCCGCAATTCCGCTCAAATCATTGACGCCGCTGTGGCGCAGGTCGAGCTCTTGCAGGTTCGTCAGCGCTCGAAGAGGCGCTACATTGCGCAGCTTCTTGTCTTTGCAGCCCACGACGGTGCGATCGGCGCCGATCACACTTCCGCAAAAGCGCAGCGTCTGGGCGCGCGCGGTCGAGATCACACCGAAAATCGCGAGCGCGCCAAAGGCGATCGTCGAGAGTGTCGAGACGGTTTTCACGTGAGGTCGCTGTGGCTCCCGTTGGTCGCTGTCGGAAACGGTACTCTGCCCGAGCAATTTCGCGTATCATACGATCTCGAGAGCCCCGAGGACAACCCCCCAAAGGAGAATCGTATGACGCGCCTGGCTTCGTCGATCGCCCTCGTTTTTGCGCTGCTTCTATTGGCCTGGGCCCCGCTTGCGGTCGTCGCCGAATCGAAGACGCCGAAAAAGAAGTGCTGCCGGGTCTGCAAGAAGGGAAAGCCGTGCGGCAAGTCGTGTATCGCCAAGGACCGGAAATGCAAGAAGAAAGAGACCTGTGCCTGCAAGGGGAGCTGACCGGCCTCGCCCAGCTCGCCGGCGGCACAGAACAAGTTTCCCTTTTTGGTCTCCACTGGTATGATACATCCATTCGGAAGGCAGAGATCCCGCCGGCCATTGCGCGGAGGACCCGATGCTGGTGCAGTGCATTCGGAATCGAATCGAACAGTTGAGTGACGACGGTGGGCTACGCCAATATTTCGAGTCGGCGATGCCCTTCGCCGACGGCGTCGTTCCGTTGAAGCCCGGCGCGCTCTATCTGGTCTACGGTCTCGAGGTGCGGCAGAACGGTGTCTGGTATTACGTGCTCGATGGCGACGCGTCGACGCCGCACCCCTACACCGCGCGCCTCTTTTCGGTCGTCGACCGCCGCCTCTCCCGCCACTGGGAGTACGAGAAGCTCTCGAGCAACGGGGCCCACGCCTCGGCGATCGTGGCGCGCTTGGTCTTTCCCGAGTGGGCGAGTGACGATGACTTCCAGACGAAGCTCGCCTCGGGCGATGAAGAGGCGACCAGCGCCTTCGCGCTTCAGCGGGCGAAGATCGACGTCGAGTTTCCGAGCCCCGCCGTCGATCTACCCGGCTTCGGGCACGACGCCCAACATGTCGAATGTCCGACGTGTCACACGATCTTCAGCACCGATTCGACAGAAGGCGTGCTCTCGTGCCCCACGGATGGCTGCGGTACGCTAATGCGCAATCCCAACTTCCAATCGGGCGTGATCCCTCTATACTGAGAGCAGGTTTGTTCGACTGTTCCGTCGTCGCCACGCGTTGCGACGGGCCCACGCGGCGGGGAATCGGCCGGTGATCGTTGCGGCTATCTTTGGGTTCCTATTTGGCTTCATCGGGTCGATGCCCCTCGCCGGGCCGATCGCGGCGATCGTCTTTTCCCGGGCGATCGACAAACGCGGTCGCGGCGCCCTGTTCGTCGCCTACGGTGGCGCGATCGCCGAGGCGGTCTACGCCTTCTTCGCCTTCTTCGGGGTCAGCGCCTTGATGCGCGCCCACCCGTCGATCATGCCGATGTCCCAGGGCGTCGCGGGCGCCGTGTTGGTGATCCTCGGGGTGCTCTTCTTGCGTCGCGACGCGGAGAAAGAGTCTCCAATCGAAGCCCGGCCCGACAGCGCTTGGCGGAGCGCGCTGCTCGGGTTCTTCGTCACCGCGCTCAACCCTAGCCTGATCGCAACCTGGACCGCGGCTAGCGCAACCCTGGCGGGGACGGGCTGGGTCGATTTCTCGCCGCACCTCGCCTTGCCCTTCGCCCTCGGGGCCTGCGTCGGCATCTCGGCCTGGGCTGGGATTCTCGTCACCTGGATCCTCAAGTTTCGCGAGCGCTTTTCCAAGCGCACCCTCAATCGAGTGATCCAGGTGATGGGGGTCTTGTTGATCGCGGGAAGCGGGTGGTTTTTCTGGCAGTTTGCTCGATATCTCTTCGGCTGATCGGGCTCGCACACGGCGGCCTAGCGCGGGCCTCAGCCATAGGTGCCGCACTGTTGGGCGACATGCGGCTCGTAGTACTTGACGATGAAGGCGTCGTCGAGGCACTGCGCGCTGATCGATGGCTCGACGGTGAGCGCCTTGTCGATCCAGTATTGGGCGATCTTCTCCTTGGGAAAGCGCTCGGTGAACGCGCGAATCAGCTGTAGCGCCCGCTCCCGGTCATAGCCCTCCCAGAGCGATTGGATCGTCCGGTTGTAGGCGTTGACGCGCCCGCTCTCGTTGGTCGAGTCGAGCGCGGCGACGAGCTCCTCGATGGTGCCGTTACGCTGTGCGTTTGCCAGTCGGCGGCCCGAGATCGAAGCGATGCCCAACAGCACGAGGGCGCCAGCGACTACGAAGATGACCCAGCTCATCTGCAACTCCTCATCACGGCAGCGTAGCAGATTTCCATGCGTTTCCAAAACCTCCGCCGCGTCTGCTCGACAAGTAGAGACACGAGTCCTGCGATCTGTTACAGTCCTTTGGCGATTTCGGGTGGCGACGGAGAAACGGTTTCGTCCCGCCCGAGCGCATTACGCGAATGAGGAGAAGCATGGCTGAGCATCAAGATACCATCGACGATAGCGCAATCCTGGATTCGTTTGCCCGGCAGGTCGTCGAACACGGTCGGGCGTGGTCTCTGTCGACAGGCGAGGGGGGGTTGATCGAGTGCTCCGCCGACGACGAAGAGTCGGCGGTCGTCGTGCCCTTCTGGTCGAAGGAGGAGAACGCCACGATCTGCAAGAGCGGCGAGTGGGCCGAGCTGGTCGAGCAGTCGGTCACGATCGGCGAGCTGATCTGCCTCTGGCTGCCGACGATGGAGAGCGACGACGTGATGGTCGGCCTGGACTGGGACGCAGAGCTGACGGGGATCGAGGCCGAGCCCTCCGAGATCCGCCTCGCCGTCGCCCACGAGGTGTTGGAGCGCAAGACGCTGGCCCCAGCGGAGGTCGCCGCGGATGCGGACCCGACGGCACACGACACCCGCGCGCGCTACCAATTGACCCTCGACTCGCTGATCGATCAGAAGCGGCTCTACACCCTCGAGCTCGAAGATGAGCTGATCATCGCGGGCGATGACGATCGTCCCTTCGTGCTGCTCTTCCCGACCGACGTCGCGGCGCAGCTGATGGCCAAGGAAGAGTGGGCCGCCGCCAGGCCGCTGGCGATCGCCTTCGACGAGGTCCTCGACTCGCTGAGCGGCGAGCTGAGCGACGACGAGATCGAACTGGCGATCTATCCGACGCCCGACAGCGACGCGCTCGCGGTCTCGCCCGAACAGTTTCAAGACGATGTCTTCGCCCGTCTTCTGACCCGCGCCGGTTTCGACGTCCCCGAGCAAGAGGACGACGAGGACGACGAGGAGCCGTCAGACGCATGAGCGCCCGCGAATCGAGTCGATGAGTCGTTTCTTCGCCACGGTGGCGCGCGGACTCGAAGAGGTCTGCGCCGCCGAGCTCGCGCAATTCGGGGCCGAGTCGATCGAGCTGGTCACCGCTGGCGTGGCCTTCGACGGCCCCCTCGAGGGGGCCTATCGCGCCTGCCTCTGGTCGCG
>JAGQJP010000112.1 GCA_020430585.1 Myxococcales bacterium
AGTTCCACATGAACCGGCGGATCTCGTCCCAGTTCTGGGAGACGATGACCAGCTCATCGGGGTTCTTCGCCTTGCCCGGGTCCCATTCGGGCACGGGAACGCCGTCGGGCAGCGGCGGAACGCCCTCGGAGAGCGCCTCGTAGAGGCGATAGCTGATCACCGTCGCCTCGAGAAGCGAGTTCGAGGCGAGGCGGTTGGCGCCGTGAAGCCCCGTGCAGCTCACCTCACCGCAGGCGTACAGGCCGGGCAGGTTGGTGCGCCCCCGATCGTCGGTGACGACGCCGCCGACCATATAGTGCGCGGCAGGAACGACGGGGATCGGCCGCTCGCGCATGTCGACGCCGAACTGCATGCAGGTGCCGTGGATGTTCGGAAAGCGACGCGCCAGAAACTCGCCATCGAGGTGCGTCATGTCGAGGGTGACATGGTCGTTACCGGTCTTCTTCAGCTCCGAGTCGATCGCCCGGGCGACGATATCGCGCGGCGCGAGGTCTTTCATCTCGTGGTAGTCGGCCATGAAGGCTGTCCCGTCCATCCGCCGCAGGATGCCGCCCTCGCCGCGCAGCGCCTCGGAGATCAGAAACGACTTCGCCGCGGGGTGGTAGAGACAGGTCGGATGGAACTGGTAGAACTCCATGTTGGCGACCTTGGCGCCCGCTCGATGGGCCATCGCCACACCGTCGCCCGTGGCGACGTCGGGATTGCTCGTGTAGAGGTAGACCTTGCCCGCGCCGCCCGTCGCCAGGACCACCGCGTTCCCGAGAAAGGTCTCGACGCGCTGTCCCGCGATGTCGAGAACGTACGCTCCGAGGCAACGATCGTCGGAGGCCGTCTGGCGCAGCGTCTTGCGGCGCGTGATCAGGTCGACGGCGATGTGGTTCTCGTAGATCTCGATGTTCGGATGTTCGCGCACCGCGCGGGAGAGCGCCCGTACGACCTCGCGCCCGGTGATGTCTCCAGCATGCAGCACGCGGCGCTCGGTGTGGCCTCCCTCGCGGGTCAGATCGAAGTCTAGCTTGCCGTCCTTTTCGCTCTGGGAGAAGCGCACACCCCAATCGATCAGCTCTTGGATCCGTTCGGGCCCACCCTCGACAACGAGGCGCACAATCCGCTCGAGGCACAACCCGGCCCCAGCGACGAGGGTGTCGTGCACGTGCGCTTCGAAGCTGTCGGTCTCGGACAACACCGTCGCGATGCCACCCTGGGCGTAGTTGGTGTTCGACTCCTCCAGCTGGCGTTTGGTGACGAGCGCTACGCTACCGTGGCGCGCCATTCGTACGGCCAGGCTCATACCTGCGAGACCGCTTCCCATGACAACGACATCGAATCGATGGATCATCGATCTACCTCCTGCCGAGGGTGGTCGTCGCGACCGCCGTCGATTCTGCCACTATAAGAAAATCTGGCGGGTGCGGCAAGTCGCACCGTAGGAGAATAAGTTTGGTCGGTTCGGCGTTTTCCGCTAAGATGAGGGGATGATGAAACGCGCGACTTTGTTTGCTCTGCTCTTCACGCTCGGCGCATCGACCGCAGAGGCGGACCTCTATCGCTACGTCGACAAGAACGGGACCGTGCACATCACGAACCTCCCGAAACGGCGCTATCGACGCTTCCTCAAGTCGCGACAGATCTTGCTCCCGGGTCACAAGACCAAGCGGCGCAACGGCCCATCGCGGACGAGCTTCCGCCCGACGCCGCGGGTCCCGTCGAAGTCGCCCACGCTCGCGCCCGACACCAAAGGCGACAAATTCCATCGCTTCGACGACATGATCCGCGACGCCGCGAAGAAGTACCAGATTCCCGTGCCCTTCATCAAGGCGGTGATCAAGGTCGAGTCGGGCTACAATCCGCGCGCCCTCTCCTGGGCGGGGGCGATGGGGCTGATGCAGCTAATGCCTGGCACGGCGCGCACACTCGGCGTCACCGAACCCTACGATCCCCGCCAGAACATCTTCGGCGGCGTCAAATATCTGCGCATCCTCGCCAACCGTTTCAACGGCGACCTCTCGCTCGTGCTCTCGGGCTACCACGCGGGTGAGGGAGCGGTGGTTCGCAAGGGCGGAATACCCTTTCAGAAAACCGACGAGTACGTTCGGATGGTGCTCGCCTGGTACTACCGCTACAAAGAGCGCATGCCGCAGCTCTGAGACGGGCGCGCGCCAGCCCTGAGGCGACGAGCCCGCGCCATCTTTGCCGTTGACAGCCGCCAGCGAAACACGTTTACTGCTAGGGTTGATTTGCCACACCCCTGATTCGACGATGAAAGACGCGAAGAAACGCCCGCCGACAAACCTTCGGGAAGAGCTCTTCCACCTCCCGAACTTGCTGACGTATGGGCGCATCCTGGTGATTCCGTTGGTCGTCTACATCATCTTGGAGCATCCGACGCCCCGCGGCGGGTTCTACGCCGCCGCCCTCTTCGGCCTCGCGGCGATCACCGATTTCCTCGATGGCTGGCTGGCGCGGAACATGAAACTCGAGAGCGTGATCGGGAAATTCCTCGATCCCTTGGCGGACAAGCTGATCGTGATGGCCTGCTTCGTCTGCCTGGTGCAGATCGAGCGCATCCCTGCGTGGCTCGTTGTGGTGCTGCTCGCCCGTGAGATCTCGATCACGGGGCTACGCTCCGTCGCCTCGACCGAGGGGCTGTCGGTCGACGTGATTCAAGCGGGCAAGCTCAAGACGGCGCTTCAGCTGATCGGCCTGGTCGGCCTGCTGATCGGCTTTCGCTACCCCTTCAATTTCCTGTTCGCGACGTATGAGGTGGATTTCACCGGCTTCGGTCTGATATTGATCTATCTGAGCCTGGTGTTCAGCCTGGTCTCGGGCGGGTCCTATTTTCTCTCGTTCTTCCGAGCACTCGACGAACGCAATCGAGCCGCTCGGACCACGACAGGATAAGATATGCGCGCATCGTCTCTCTCGTTGCTGCTCGCGGCAGCGGTCAGCCTCCTCCTGGTCTCGCGCTGCGACACGGCGCAGCACTTTCCGAAGCGCTACAAGAGCGAGGGCAGCAACTTCGAATCGTGCAGCGACGGGCTGGACAACGACGAGGACGGCCTCGTCGATTGCGACGATCCCGATTGCGCCGGGACCATCCCCTGCCAGCTGCTCGGCCCCGAAGACACCGACGCCAAGTGCAGCGACGGGATCGACAACGACGGCAACGGTTTCACCGATTGCCAAGACAAGGCGTGCTCGAACAATCCGGCGATCACCGTCTGCAACAGTGGCCAAACCGAAGACAACGACGACGCCTGCAGCGACGGCCTCGACAACGACGGGAATGGTTTCATCGACTGCGATGATTTCAATTGTAGCCGCAATCAGAACGTCACGGTCTGCGGCCACGAAGACACCAACGAGCTGTGCAGCGACGGCCTCGACAACGACTCGAACGGCTTCCGGGACTGTGATGACTTCGGCTGTACGAAAACCGAGGGTGTGACGGTCTGCCGCACGCCCGTGCAAGAACCCGAGAATACCCCCGAGGCTTGCAGCGACGGGCTCGACAACGACTGGGATGGATTCATCGACTGCAAAGACCACAACTGCGCGGGCATCGGCGACTGTCCGTAGTTTGCGCCAGATGCGGGCCGCCCTGATCGGCTTGGCGTGCCTCCTCGGCGCATGCGGTCCAACCCAGAAACCCTCGGCCGACGATCCCCCGCGCCCATCGCACGCCGAAGCGCCCCATCCGCCGGCGGCGCGCGAGCCTCAAACAGGAGCGCGCTGGCCTCGATTCGTCCGCGAGCTCCTCGGCTACCCGATCCCTCTCCAGCGCATCGAGCGGCATCATCCGCAATTCCCTGACACCGATCCGGGCTCGATCGCCGTCGGCACCGTGACGGGCGGCTATCTGATACGCGCTGCGCGGCTTCCTCTCGATGGCCCGCATCATCGCGTGTTGCGGGTCCAGCGCGAGCGCGGCACCAACTTTGGAACCGATGAATTGGTGGGCCTGATCCAGCGCGTCGCCGCGGCGGTGGCGAAGAAACTCCCCGACTCGGTGCTTCTGGTCGGTAACGTCGCCCGCGACGGAGGCGGCGACATCATCTGGAGCTTCTCACACAACAATGGGCGCGACGCCGACATCTCGTTCTACATCCTCGGGCCCGACGGCAAGCCCTTCGAGCCTCGAGAGCTCGTGCTCTTCGATCGCGACGGAAACTCGATCGCCTTCGAGGGTCGGTTGCACTTCGATGTCCCCCGCAACTGGCAGCTGGTGCGGGCGCTCGTCAGCGACCCGAAGGTGCGAATTCAGTTCATCTTCGTCGCCAGCTATCTCAAGGCGATGCTCTTGAAGCACGCCGCGAAGCTACGCGAGCCGCGGACGATCATCGCCAAGGCCGAGCGGATTCTCAAACAGCCGGGCGGGGCGTTGCCTCACAACGACCACTTCCACGTCCGACTGTACTGCTCTAAACGCGACCGGCTCGAGGGTTGCCTCGATCTCGGGTCGAAGCACCCCGACGACGACGCCTGGGCAGCGCTGGCGAAGCGACGAGCGCTACGAGTCCGCCGCTATCTCGACTCGAAGCAGCCCGCGGTGCGCAGCGATGCGATCGAGATGCTGCGGCTCCTCGACGATCGCGACGCGGCAACGCTGATCGCCAGGCGCCTGAACGATCGCTCCGCCGACGTGAGGCGCGCGGCGCTCCGCACGCTGGCGGCCTTCGAAGCCAAGGAGCTCTTGCCCCAACTGCTCAAGCGCCTCGCCATCGAGCGGGACGAGGCGGTCCTCGCCAGCGGGATGGCAGCACTGCGCCGTTTTCGCCAAAAGGAGACCGTCGCGTTTCTCCGCCGCTGTCTGCGCGATGTGACGCGAACCCTCGGTGGGAAACCGCTCGCCGCCACGTGCGCCGAGCGGCTCGGCTCACTCGACGAGCTGGCTGTGGCCGGCGTTCCCGATCTGATCAGCGCCCTCTCCTCGGCGCTGTCCGCCGTTCGCGACGCTGCCGCCGCGTCTCTGGCGCGGATCACGAACCACGACGAGACGACGCTTTCGAGCTCGAAGAGCGAGGGGACGCTGGTCGAGCGATGGAAGCGCTGGCTCGCCGCCCATCGCCGATGGCGACGGGCGAAGTGGGTCCTCGATGGCTTTCGCCGCGCCCACTACGAGCTGGACAAGAAGCTGCGCCGAAGCATTCCCGAGCTGATCAGAGCGGTTGGAGACAAGGCGCACCTGTCGTACAACGCCCAACGCCTGCTGATGCGCGTCACCAACCACCACCCGCGCTCGCTCGAGTGGAGCCGCTTCGACGCACAGTACTACTGGAACCACTGGTACACCAAGCGGAGGCGTCGTTTTCGATGACGCGGGCGCGACTTCTGATCGGCTGGCCCTCGGGCGACGGCGATCTCTTCTTCGTCACCCGTTTCCATTCGCCGCGCCCCTGCGCGGTGCTCGAGCTCGCCGACGAGCGTCTCGCCCTCGTCGAGCCCGGGGAGTTCGAGCTCGCCGCTCGCTCCGTTCCGACCGACGACGTGATCGCCGCCCCCGTTGGCGCTTGGCTCGCCTCGAATTCCGAGCCCGCGTCGGCGTCGGCATTCGCTTGGCTCGTCGCGCTGATTCGCGCTCGAGGGGTCGATCGGCTCGAGATTCCACCCGATTTTCCCTACGCCTGCGCCTGCGTGCTCGAACGAGCAGGGCTCGCGCTGACGATCGGATCGCGGCCATTCTTTCCCGAGCGCATCCGCAAGACCGACGAGCTGCTGCGCGAGGCTCGACGGGTCGCGGCAACGCTCACCGACGCCCTCGAGTTGGCGCGCCATCGACTGTCGTCGTGCAGGATCGTCGATTCGGCGCTGCTCGACGGGGCCCGCGCCCTCGACGCACGCGCCCTCGCTTCCGAGCTCACAGCCTGGCTATCGGCGCGCGGGATCGACGCGCCTCGAGTGATCGTCTCCTGCGGAATGTTGACCGCCGAACCCCACGTCCCGGGAGAGGGAGCGCTCGCCCCGGACCAGCCGATCCTCGTCGACCTCTTCGGCCGCTGCCGCACGAGCGGGCTCTGGGGTGACGTCGCCCGTACGTTTGTTCGGGGGCGCGCCAGCGATGCGCTTCGCCGTGGGAATGCAGCCCTCGCCGATGCGCGACGCTCGGCATTCGAGGCGATTCGTGACGGCGCGAGCGTCAGCGCCCCTCACAGCGCCGCGGAACGAGCGTTGGCCGCCGCTGGCTTCGAGACCACGCTTTCGGGGGAGAGCGCAGTGGGGCTGGTACACGCAACGGGCCACGGGATCGGCTTCGATCTGCACGAGCCACCCTACCTCAGCCGAACAGGCGCCGAGATCGCGGCCCAAAGCGCCGAACGTGGCGCCCCTCGTGGCGAGGATCGCGGTCACGACGACGCTCAACTCGCGCCCTTCTCGCGGCTCGAGACGGGTCAGCTGATCGCCCTCGAGCCGGGATTGACCCTGCCGACGATCGGCGCGGTGCGTCACGAGGAGCTGGTCGTCGTCAGGGGCGAGGGAGCCGAGCGCCTGTCGCCTCACGAGCCACCGTTCGAAATCTGAAGCGACGATCGGTACGGCGAAAGCGCGAAT
>JAGQJP010000113.1 GCA_020430585.1 Myxococcales bacterium
CGGACGCCAACGCCTTCGTCTCTACGTTTGCGATCTCACCCGACTCCACTCGGGTCGTCTTTCTTGGCCCTCTCGAGAGCGACGGGGTCTGGCGGATCTACAGCAACCAGATTCCCGCAAATTGACCGCCACCTTTGATCGCAGGTCACCCGGCCAGCTGGCGTTCTGAAGCTCGTCTTGCGGGCCAGTGCCGACGAATCCACCGTCAGCCGCATCTACGCCAATGATATCCAACGCTTTGCATCCTTTTTCGGTGAAAGTGGTCGAAAGCGTAAACGAACTTGGCGGGGGTCGGACAATAGGGGTGTAGACGAAATAACCTGCCTCGAGTCAGGCCACAGAACGGAGGATCCGTGATGAAGAAAACCCCGAAGACAAGCTCGTCGCATGCGGCGGCGCAGATCCAACCCACGACCGCTGAGGAGTCGACCATGAACCCCGAGATGCAACGCAGTCAGAATCGTATCGAATCGGATGTCACTGTGGGTGACGTCATCACGCGTGACGCTGGCGCGGGTCAGGCGATCGGGCAGGACGCGACACTGGCCTTGGAGGCGCTGCGGGCGACGCTCGAGGCGTTGCCGGTGCCGCGCAAAGAGGACAAGCCGCGCGTCAGTGTGCAGCTGGCGGTGAGCAACGCATTTACCGTGGCGGCGGCGGCGGAGCAAGACCGGGAGCGGTTCGCCGATGAGTTTCGGCGCTTCGATATGGCGTATATCGACACGCTGAGGACGCGGGCGTTGGCGCTCTGGGCGGCGCAGAAAGAGCTCGATCTGGCGCTTTCGGGCGATGACCGGGAGGTCGCCAGGGTGGTCGAGATGGTCAAGGCCGCGCGGGAGGAGTTGCTGGTCAGCGCGCGCTACGCGTTCTACGGCAAGGCCGAGCAGCTCGCCCAGCTCGATGAGATCCAAAGTGGCACGGGCTATTGGGACCTGGCCAGCGACCTGATCGCCCTCAAGAAACTGCTGCTGCAGCACTGGGACAGCATCGGCGGCGACCTGCGGCTGAGCGTCAAAGAGCTCGAGCGCTACGCCGCGCTGGCCACCCGCCTGATGGAGCTGCTACGCAGCCGCACGGACAGCCAGATCGACAAACTGCGCGACGTACGCGACCGCGCCTATCTCTACCTCTTCGAGGCCTACTTCGAGGTAATCAGCTACGGCCGCGTGCTCTATCGCCACGACAAGGCGACGGAGCGCTACCCCGGGATCTTCCGCCCGCTCAAGCCACGCCGTAAAGCCGCCGAAGGCAAACCCGAGGTCGCCGAGCCGATCGACGAGGCGAGCACTCCCGCACCGCCGAGCTGACTCAGCTCCCCGAACATTCGACGCTTCACCGCAGATGCGTCCCAACTGCTGGCCGACGATGGTCGAGTCCCGTTTCGCCTTCCTGTTCGCTAGCGAGCCTCTCGCGTGCCGATTTTCGCCCTCCTGTTCGTTAGCGAGCGGTTTTCGGGCGGACGTCCGTCGTCCGAGTCGTTCGGAAGCCCAGCCGAACCTGCTCGCAAGCTAAGCCCCACCTCAGGAAAGGCGTTCGGCGATCATCTCGGCGGCGCGCGTGGCGAGCGCCATGATCGTGACCTGGGGATTGACCCCGAGCGGCGAGGGGATCACCGAGCCGTCGACGATGTAGAGGTTCTTGACGTCGTGGGTCTCGTGGGTGTGCTGGACCACGGACTGCGACGGGTGGTGACCCATTCGCGCCGTGCCGAGCGGGTGAAAGGCCGAGAACTGGAAGTCCCAGGCGTTGAAGTGGCGCTCCTCGAAACGACGGACGTCGGCCTCGCTCTCCATCAGCTCGAAGCCGCGCACGTTGGGGATCACGCGCGTCGCGCCGCCAGCGAAGTAGACCCGCGCCAAGATCGCCAGCCCGCGCTGCAGCTTGTCCAGATCGTAGCGGTTGAGGGAGTAGGCGATCAGCGGGCGCTTCTCGCCACTGACGACGCTGCCGCGGGAGGTCTCGGAGATCATGAAGCCATAGTTCGCCAGCCCCCGTGCATTCGCCATCACCGCGGAGAACTCGGCGCCGATCAAGTTGATCGTCGCCGCGCTGACCCCGAGCGGCGTCGAGGCGCCCTCGTAGAGCATCCCCTCGTCGTGAAACGCCTCGATCGCGTAACCCTGCGGGATCGCGAAGTTCTCCTCGAGATCCTCGTCGAAGAGCGCGAAGGCGTTGGCCGCCGGGTGGATCGTCAGGTTGCGCCCGAGCTCGCCGCTCGAGTTGCAGAGACCGTTGCGCTGCAAGAGGTCCGGGGTGTAGATCGAGCCGCAGGCGACGACGACGACCTCGGCACGGGCCTGCAGTCGATAACGCGAGCCGTCTTCGCGCACCCCGAGGGCCTCGACCCCGACGGCGCGCCCGTTCTCGACGAGGATCTTGTCGACCGGCGCCTCGGTGAGCACCATCGCGTTGTTCTTCAGCGCCAGCGGAATGTAGGAGACGTTCGTGCTGCGCTTGGCGTCGGTCGGACAGCCGTAGCAACAGAGCGCCTGGCCGTCGCACTCGGGCGCGTTGCGCCGCAGCGGGCCGTGTTTGTAGCCGAGCTTCTCGGCTCCGGCGGCGATGCGCCGCGCCGTGCCACCGATATAGCGCATCGACGCCGTCTCGACCTGCAGGATCGACTCGACGCGATCGAAGTAGGGCGCCATCTTCTCGGGCGTCAGCTCGCGCAGCCCGAGACGGGTCGCCCAGTCCCAGAGCACCTTGTCCGGGGCGCGATAGCAGGTGCCCGAGTTGACGAGCGTCGTTCCACCGACGCCGTGGCCGAGGGGGATCAGGATCGGCGTGTTGCCAACGCTGAAGGTCAGGCCGCTGTCGCGATAGAGCTTGCGCGTCATCTTCATGTGGTTGCCGACGAAGTGGCGGCGGTCCCAATAGCGCCCCGACTCGAGCATCAGCACCGCGTGCCCTCGCTGCGCCAGCTCTTTGGCCACCACGGCCCCACCCGCTCCCGTTCCGATCACGATCACCTGGGCCTCGAGGGGCTCGCCGTCCGGCCAGTCGCGGGTCGAGATCATCAGCTCGCGCACGTATCGTGGCGGCTGCTCGAGCGGCGGGACGCGATCGGGGCGATAGCCGAAGAAGGTCTTCACGTCGGGATCTTCGAAATAGATGTACTTCAGCCCAAAGAGCAACGACGAGAGCATCGCCTGCGTCGGGAACGAGAGCTCGTAGAGATACTCGACATAGCGCGACGCCTGGGCGTCGTCGAGTTGACTGAAGGGCTTGAGATAGCGCGCGAACGCGCCGAGCTCGAGGGCCTGCAGCACCGAGCGCAGCGCGTTGCGATGCAGCGCCGGGAGAGTCGCGAGGAAGGCGACGAAGCGCGGTAGGAAGGGGCCCGACGGTTCGGGCAAC
>JAGQJP010000114.1 GCA_020430585.1 Myxococcales bacterium
AACGAGCCACGCCCGACCAGGGCGCGTCCAATACGAGCACGGCACGCGACGCCGATGAAGTGAAGCAGCTGCGAGGCGAGGTGGCGCATCTTCGGCGGCGCATCCTCGACTGCGCGGTCTGTCTCGAGAAGCTCGAAGCGACACGCCAGACCGACCAATACCACGCTCTCTTCGAGCAATCGGCGGACGCGATCCTGATCATCTCGGCGGACGCCTTCGTCGACTGCAACCGCGCCACCGTCGAAATGCTCCGCTACGGAAACAAGGCAGAGCTGCTACGGACCCACCCCTCCGAGCTCTCGCCCCCGTTTCAGCCCGACGGGCGGGCCTCGTTCGAGAAGGCCAACGAGATGATGGCGCTCGCCTTCGAGAAGGGGAGCCATCGCTTCGAATGGGACCACGTCCGCGCGACGGGTGAGGTGTTTCCCGTCGAGGTGTTGTTGACGGCCGTGCCAGAGGGGAAGAATCAGATCCTGCACGTGGTTTGGCGCGACATCACCGAGCGGAAAGAGCTCGAAGAGCAACTGCGTCAAGCGCAAAAAATGGAAGCGGTCGGCAAGCTCGCTGGCGGCATCGCCCACGATTTCAACAACCTCCTGGTGGCGATTCTCGGTCACGCGGAGCTCCTCGATCTGCGGTTGAGTGGCGACTCCGAGCTGAAGCCACACGTATTCGAAATCCGGCGGGCTGGCGAACGAGCGGCCGAGCTCACGCGGCAGTTGCTAACCTTCAGCCGCAAACAGCTGCGACAGCTCAGGGTGATCGACCTCAACGCCGTGCTCCTCGAGCTCGAGCGGCTGCTCAGCCGACTGATCGGCGAGGATATCGAGCTGCGCTTCACGTTGGCCGACGACGCCGTTCGGATCAAAGCCGACACCGGGCAGATCGAGCAGGTCGTCATCAACCTCGTGACGAACGCGCGAGATGCGATGCCGGCCGGGGGGACGATCGAGGTGGAGACGGCGGTCGCGCCACCGATCGATCTCCCGTGCAAGGCCAACGCGCCAGAGCCCGAGCGCTACGTCCGTCTCGTCGTCCGCGACAACGGAATCGGTATGGATGCGGAGACGCGCCTTCGCGCCTTCGAGCCCTTCTTCACGACCAAACCCCTCGGTAGCGGGAGCGGGCTCGGGCTCTCCACGGTCTACGGGATCGTCAAGCAGAGTGGCGGTGAGATCGCGATCCAGAGCAGCGTCGGCCAGGGCACCTGCGTCACGGTTCTTCTCCCGATCACGAGCGAAGAGCTCGAGCCAGAGGTCGAGCCCTGCCCCGATCCAGACTACCGCGGCGTCTACGAGACGATCCTCGTCGTGGAGGACGATCCGGCGGTCTCCAAGCTGATCGTCGAAGTGCTCTCGCAACGCGGCTACAGCGTCCATCACGCCCCCAATGGCGTCGCCGCACTGCGACTCGTCCGAACGCAGAAACTCAGCTTCGACCTACTGCTGACCGACGTCGTGATGCCACTGATGGGAGGTCCCGAGCTCGCCAGGCGCCTCGCCGCGGGCCATCCGCAGGCCCGGGTGGTCTTCATGTCCGGCTACGCCAACGATGCCCTCGAGGGTCGCAGCTCGATCGATCCGGGCGTCGAGCTGATCGCCAAGCCGTTTAGCCCGCGAGCGCTACTCGAGCGCGTGCGTAGCGTCCTCGATCGGGACAAAGAGCACTGAGCACGTCAGGGGTTGTCGAGGGTGGGCAGGCCGCCCATCAGATCCATCGACTTGACGTCGACGCCCATCTGGTCGAGATTTTGGACCTTGATCTGGTCGTCGGCGATCGAGTAGACGAAGTCATCCATGATGATCGAGCGCTTCACCATCGACGCGGATTGGGTCCACCAGGTGTGGCAGCTGTAGCCCGCTTGATAGTTGATGTCGGCGTACGAGTCGGTGGTCGGGGCCTTGTCGGGATCCCAGTGCGACACCCGCCCGACGAGCTCGAAGCCCTTCTCGATCGAAACGCGATAGACGAGCAAACCGACGAAGGTCGTCTTGGTCTGGAAGATGTCCCCGCCCTCGACGGACTCGCAGATATTGATCGGCAGCGCGAGTAGCCCTTTGGCGGCGAAGTAGTTGAAGGCCAGGTGGTTCGTCGCCGCTTCGGACGTGCTGCCGCGTGTGCCGATCGTCTCGACGTGCAGTGATTTCGGGTTCGAGAGATCGCTGACATCGAAAATCTGCAGCTTGATCCCGGTGAACCAGGCAAAGCTTCCCTGATCATCGGCGTCGTATCCGATCGAGAGGATGTGATTGTCGTCGAGCATGTGCATGTAGGTCGAGAAGCCCGGAATCTTGAGCTCGCCCTTGATTTTCGGGTTGCGCGGGTCGGCCAGGTCGAAGACGAAGAGCGGGTCGGTCTTCTTGAAGGTGACCATGAACCCGCGAGTCCCATCGAAGCGTACCGAACGGATGTCCTCCTTCGGAGCGAGCTGGTCGAGCTGCCCGACGACCTCGAGGACGCCTTGGTTGTTCTCGACGATCGATAGCGTCGAATGGACGCCAGCGGACGGCAGATGGCCGGTCGTCGTGGCGATCCGCAGATAGCCCTGATATTCGTCCATCGAGAATTGGTTGAGGATCCGTCCCTTGACCGCACCGCTGGCGATGTAGTCGATCTTCGAGGGGTTCTGCGCGAGGGCGAATTTGTGCAGGATCGTCGCCTCGCCGGGGCTCACGTCGGCGAGATACCAATCCGAAACCATTGACGATTCGCGACGAGCGGCGACGTAGAGCGCATCGGTCGAGGCGTACACCGCGCCCGCGGTGCCGAGCACCGTGACGGTGCGCGACGGGGCGATGCGATCGAGATCAAAGGTCGAGACCTGCAGGAACGACGAGCCGACACCGTCACCCGAGGCCAGAAATCCCTCGCAATTACTCGTCAGATCGTCGACTTTCTCTCCGTCGAGCTCGTTGAAGATCCGCCGCTCGGTCACCGTCGGCAGCCAATCGTCGAGCGTCGTCTTTTTGATCTCGTCGCGAAGCTGAGCCTTGAGCTCCTCGTAGGCCTTGCGCACGCGCGAGGCGCTCCACTGCTCGTTGCGACAGGCATAGATCCCGACGGGTGACTGGTAGTAGTTGCTCGAGATGACGCCCGAACGGTGCGGTGTCGTCGCCAAAACGGTGTACACGGCGTTGGCGATCCGTCGCGAGCTGATGTAGCTCGCCCCGAAGCGCAGCTCGCGTTCGAGCGTCGGCTTCGATCGGTCGGTGATGTCGTAGACGCTGACCACGGTCTTGGTCCCATCGCCGAGGAAATCGCAGTCGTAGCCATAGGTGCAATCGACGCCGTAGACGGGGTAGAAGTAGCCATCGTTGGGCACGCGGCTTTGTGAGCTGTAGAGCACCAGCCGGTCATTGGAGACGAACATCCGCTTCGGTGTCCCGTCGACGGGCACCACCGCGACGCGATGCGCCTCGACCGGAGGAAAGGCGGCCCAGATCTGCAACACGTTTCCCGCGACGATGTAGACGTACGTCCCGTCGGTCTTGACGTAGTCCGCTTCGTCGACGCCCTTGACCTGCGTGTTCGTCTCAGAGAAGTCGTTCGCCTTGGTCTCGACCTTGTTCTGGTTCTAGGTACCGCCCTGGGGATTGGAGCTTCGGTCGCCTTCGAGCACGCTGGCGCTCGGCGCCGATGTCGTGTTGGTCCCCGTTGTTTGCGTGCGTGGCGGGCTATTGTAGCTCTGCACGGTGCCTGGCTGATAGCTCGACGTGTCAACGGTGACGCCGATCGGCGTTCCGTAGCGATACGGATCGTATGGATCGACGTGCGTGCAGTACTCGACCATCTGCTCGGCGCTGCGGTCGATCTCGTCCTCCATTCGTTTGATTTCGCGGGCTTGCAGCTCCGCCAGAACGTCGGGACAGCTGTTCATCACCGTTAGACGCAGGTTCTTTTTGCCGAGCCCACTATGCGCGTCATGGTTACCGACCTCGATGCTATCGAGACCACCGCATGACACCAGCGCGAGCATGAGTATCGAAAGGCCGATCGCTGATCCCCACGTTCGTTTGTGTCGCTTCATCGTCCACTCCTTGAATCCATCGATGAGTCTACACCCCGTCCGCGGTTCAGCAAGAGTCGAACCAAGATTCGAGCGAATAATACCGTGGGCTTACACGAATTAGCCTGTCTACTTTGTTGACGCTCGAACCGATCGCGGCCGACCTGTCAACTTTGTGTGCAATGGGGAGAATCGCCCTAGCGGATTCGAAACGCCTCGATTCCGCCTGGGCCGCTATCAGAGGCGCAGGTGTTCACGTAAATCCGCTCGCCAACCACGGCAGGCTTGGTGAATCGATACCCGGGGCCGGCGAGTCGAATCTCGCTCAAGGGCGCGCCGTTCGCTGGATCGAGCAAGGTCAGCCGACCCTGGCGATCGCTCGGCGCGACGTCGACGATCGCGATGAAAGGACGGGGCGACGCGCCGATCGCGACGCGTGAGGGGTGGCGCCGAAACAGGCTCTTCGCATCCGGGTCACCGATCGGCGGGAAACGCCAGCCGACGGTCAAGCGCGGGACGCCATCGGGCTCCGCCAGATCGAGGCGGTAGAGTCCCGCCTCGTGGGTCGTGTCCGGCTCGAAGGTCGCAACGAAGATCCAGGCGTCCGCAGGGCCCGACGTCGGTGTGATCACGGCGGGTTGGGTGACGATCATCCCCGCCCAATCCATCTGACACGGATCGCCCTCGGTGCCACAGACGTCGGCGAGCTTCAAGCGCTGATACTGAATCCCCATCGTGGAGGCGTCGACCAGATAGATGTGGCCGTCCTTGGTGGGATAGGCGAGGACCTCGCGCCCGCCGCTCGTGGTGAGATGCACGGGCGTGCTTCCGCCTACGTAGTCCAGCCGCTGCCAACACTGAAACATCGTCAATTGGGAGCAGACGCCGCTCTCTGGCGCCAGCGGTGGGTCGCCCGTGGCGACACGGGGGATGAACAGGTCCGCGCACGATTCGATGCAGTCCAGGGCAGGGGCGTTCGGATCGAAGTCGGCGCACGCCGTCGCGTCGCACCGTGGGTCAAAGGGCAATCCGGGGCCCGTGCGCATCAACGTGTTGGCGTAATCGCGTCGTGCCAGATCGAGCTGGCCGTTGCCCGGGGCGAGAATCAACTCGAAGGTCTCGCCGCGTGGTACGAGCAGCGGGCCGGACGGTGCCCAGAGCCCGCCGCCGCAACTCCGTTCGCGGGACCCGCTCGTTCCGGGCTGTCCACAGCTCACCTCGGGCGTCGTCACCAAGGTGGCGCTGATCGCCGCATCGCTCCCCGAGGCAAGCCAGTGGTCGAGGTTGATCTCGAAGACCCAGCCGTGCCAGGGTTGCAGATCCCGGGCGTTGCCGAAGGTGAGGTAGACCCGCCCGAGCGTGTCACCTGGCGCTCGTGCGTGGATCACCTCGGCTCGCCCGAGGTTGTTGGCAGCGAGAAACGCGACCATCGCCTTGCCATCGGCCGTCGGCTTGCTCGCCTGCAGGTCGAAGGGGCGAAACCGATCGTCGAGGACGCCCGCTTCGAGATCGACGACAGCCACGCGGTGGCGATGGCGCAGGTCGGTCACGTTTGGGCCCGGTCCACTCGGTCCGGTCGCCGTACGGGTGTGATACCCGACGACCAGAAGAGAGCCGACGAGGGCAGGCGTGCCGACGATCATCGCCGCTTCGCCCGCAGGTGCAGGCATCTCGGTGCGGAAGACGACCTCGCCCGTCAACGGATCGAGGGCCGTGACGAAACCGCCGCCGTCGGCGACGATCAGCAGCTCAACGCCATTCTTGCGCACGTAGTGCTGAGGTGAGGCCAACAGGCAGCCGCGAAATAGGGTGGCGTCGCGCTCCGCCGTCGTGAACAGCGGCTCCAGCTGAATCGAGGGCAACACCGTTTGGTCGCCGACGAAGCCGCGATCCCCCTCGAGATCGGCGTTGTCCGACGTGGCGTCGCGCATCTCGGCGGCGTCGGAAGAGATTGAGACGGTGTTGTCCCTGCTGCAGGCGACGGACAAGCAGACGAGAAGGCCCGCCATGAGTAGCGCACCGCCCACGCGCGGGGCTCGATCACCAACCATACACGCCAACGCCCACCCCGTAGGCCAGATTGCCACCGGCCGTCGGCAGAATCGTCGGCTGGACCTTGACCTGGGGGCCACGTTCGCGTTGTCGGTGGCCGTAGATCGTCATTCCCAGGTCGAGCACACCGAGGAAGAGATGTGCTGCGCCGAGGCCGAGAATCTTGCGGTTGTACTTCAGCCCCGTGGAGGTAAAAAGCACCACGGACCAGCCGACGTTGAGGGTCGAGAGCAGATACCCCGAGAAACGCCAACCAAAATGCGGCCTCTCGTTGGTCGAAGCGATCAACCCGTTGGCCGTGGTCGTAACCAGCCCTCCTGCCCCGAGCGCGCCGCTGACCGCCGCCAGCACGTATCGGTCTCGTGTCCAGTCGGCGAAGCTCTTGGCCTCGACGGAAGACGCGCAAAGCGAGGCGCCCAACAGGAATAGAACGGCCGCGCTGGCCACTCTTCGTGGATTCATACCCCCTCCTGGCTCGTGGTCTGGATTTTGATGGCCCAGCTCAAGAATACTCCACGCCCGGAGAAGGTCAAGATTCGAATCAGGCGGTGAGCAGCGTGCCGAGGTTGACGCCGTCCTCGATGATCGCATCGGGGCGCGCGGGGAAGACGAGATTGCCGGTATCGCTCTGGACCCAGTCGCAGACCGAGCCGAAGACGTGCTCGAACGAGGTCTTGCCTTCGATGTCGGTGTTCGGCTTCGCGTATCGCTGGATCTCCGTCTGCGGGAACAGGTCGCCGTAGAGTCCGCCGCGAACGGACTCTCCAAAGATGATCATCGTGTTGCCACGGCCGTGATCGGTGCCCTCGTCGCCGTTGGCGGCGAGTTGGCGCCCGAATTCGCCGGCGATCACGAAGACGGCGTTCGCGTAGGCCTGGGGCAGCGTCTTCTTGAGCTCGCTGAGGAACGTGTCGAAGCCCTTCTCTTTACCGAACATGTCCTCGATCTTCGGCTCGATCGCGTCGATCTGACGCTTGTGGCTGTCCCAGCCACCGAGGTTCAGCGAGCCGACGCGGAAGTTCAAGATGTCGCCACAGACGAAGCTGTCGAAGAGGTTGCGCAGCTGCTTGCCGAAGCCCGAGTTGGCCAATTGGTACTGGCCGTTCTCGTAGAGTCGCTTGATCGTCTCCGGCTCGGCGATCGAATTCAGCCGCGTGTTGATCGAGTCACCGAGCTGACGCAGCGTCAACTCGTGCCGAATGAAGCGATAGAACGGCGAGCTTGGGGCGATCAGGTCGCGCTTGGCCTGGTAGTAGCTGCGCAGCGCGCGGCTGAGCACGGCGTTGGTTCCCGTATTCCCCGGCTCGCTGGCGAGCTTCGGATCGCTATAGAGCGCGAAGTTGCGGGTGTCGCCAGCGGAGATCACCATGCTGTTGTCGTGATCTTTCGGGTTCGACGGATGCGGCCCATTGCAGAACATCAGCTGGTTGCGGGTCATCGAGACGACGTTGCCGTTGCACGCCTTTGCCAGCCGCCCTCCCCATCCGTCGCGCGCCAGGTCGTGGGGGCCCGTATTGTAGTCGCCCGATTGCAGTACCAACAGAGAGTGGGCGTGGTCGCGCGTCCGAGAGTGGAGGACGTTGTTGACCAACGCCACCTTCCCTGCGTCGAAGTAGCTCTTGAGCCACTCCGCCTTGGGGTGAATCCCGAAGATCGTACCCGCGTATTCGGTGCGCAGATACTCGTTCCAACGCGACTCCATCCGGTCGTTCGACGCGGCGATGCGGTGCGAACGGGAGCGCGACGTCCAGTACTTGTAGCCAAAGCTCTCTTTGTCCGAGGAGAACTCGGGCACCAGGAGGTGGCGAAAATCGGGGCCACCCTCGAGCACCAGGTTCACCAGCACGCGTTTGTCGTAGTCCGGCACGGGCTCGGCGCGCGACGTGCGGGGCCGCAGCAGCGGAATCGAAGCGCCCATTGCAATGCCGCCCAAGAGTGCACTCTTGATGAAGTCTCGTCGATTCATACTATTTTCCCTCCTGGGCGAACATGAACGGTGTCGCCGAGATGAACGCGACCGCCAGGCCAATGCGCTGATTGGCTTTGCGGCGCGTGTCGACGTTGGTGCTCTCGAGGTCGTTGAGGATCGCGATCTCAGCGTCCTTCAAACGGTCGATCAGCGTGCGATCGGTCTCGAGCTCGTCTTTGGTGTAGACCCGAGTCGGTTGGTTCTCGTCGAGCCAGAGCGCCAGATCCTTGCCGGAGACGAGCAGCGCATAGACGTGGGCCCGTTCGAGGACGCCGAAGTTCTTCAGTCCGTCGCCGATGAAACGGTTCCAGAGCCACTCGGCGACCGCTTTGGTGCGTCGCGTCCCGTCGCCGCCGCGTGGAATCACGCGGGCCCAATCCTTCTCCCAGCCGTCGTCGTTGGTGCGGACATAGTTCCAGTTGAAGGCGCGGTTGTAGGCCCGCTTGAAAAAGTCCGCGGTGTCCGCGGTCTCGAGACCCGTCGTGTGGCCGAAGACGTCGTGCGAGGGGCGGAACGGCGCGAGCCCATCGTCGCTCAGCGCATCGCAAAGGTTGTAGTAGCCGCGATACGCCTCCTCGGGGAGAACGGTGAAACGGTTGCGCAGGATCGCCTCGCGCGTGAAGGTCGTGTAGTACTTGACCCGCGTCTGGTTGTGGAAGGCCTTCGAGATCGCGTACTGTCGCAGGAAGGCGATCATGTTCTTCGACGGGAGATCGGCCCAGATCTTTTGGATCATCGCGATCTTCTCGTCGGTGAGATTGTCGTCGGCGAGAAAGCGAACGAGGATGATCGGCAGGTTCTCCTGGCTCTCGTGGTCTTTGATCGCCAGCTGCGAGAGCGCCTCGATCTTCGCCTTCGCCGTCTGTCCGTCGATCATCACCCCGAGGATTTCAAGTCCGCCCGGATAGTGCTCGGTGGTGCCGAAGGTCACGTTGTCCGACCAGAAATCGCGGCCCGATTCGGAGATCCGCTTGACCTGCATGTCGGTCAACGCCTTGGCGGTGTTGCGAATCGACGTGAACTCGTGGTAATCCGGGTCGTTGTGTCCCAAGATCCCGAAATACAGCTGAAAATACTCGCGACCAAAATCTTCGTTGCCGAGGAAGGTCCCCTCTTTGAAGATGTTCTCCTTGTGATTGAACTGCGTCGCCACGGCCGCGGAGAGCGCCGCCATCGCCAGCACGTTCTGATAGTCCGTACCAGCGGCGAGGGCGTCGAGCAGGTCGTCGTAGTAGCGTAGAATCTGTTCCGCTCCGACGCCGACGTCGAGATTGACCGAGAGGTGGTAGTTCGTCTCGAGCAGACCGATGCGATGGCGCACGGGGTTGAGCCCGGGGGCCATCACCGCCAGGCACCAGATGTTCTCCAAGCCGCCCCAACCCGTGGGCGAGTAGCGATCGCGGCGATCGCTCGGCACGTGGTTGGAGACGTTGTTCGATGACCAGAGGGCGCCCAGCGTCGAGAGATTGCCGTTCGGGACGGGATAGTCTGGATCCTCGGGCGAGAGCTTGGGGTTGATCTTCTGCACCGAGATGATCTCGTTGATCGCGTCCTGGGGCGGCATATCGGCCCAGGCGCGGATCTGGTCGTCGCTCGCCCGCCCACCATAGGCGAAGATGTGCAACACCCGACGGACGGCGGCCTCGTCCCACTCCGCGTCGCTGATCGTGTACGACGTCAGGTTCTCGGTCTTGTCGTCGAGAAAGGTGTTGTCGGTGTTGAGCACCACCGCCTTCTCGGTGCCGCAATTGAGAGAGAGCCCCCCCAAGAGCCCGAATAGGAGCGCGCCCCAAATCGCGGTCCGCCACCGACGACGCGCCGCTTGGTGCGTCTGGCGAATCCCACTGGTGTCGATCGATCCACGCCTCATCGCCCCTCCTGCTGTGACAAACTGACACATCGCGAAGTCGGTGACTTTCGAGCGAAATGTCATGTCACGCGTGTATTGTCCCCGTCTAGTGAGACTGATTGGACCATTCTAGCGGAGTGGAGGCCGCGCAACAAGTCTCTTTGTTGTAAGTCGCGAATATGCCGTTGCAAGGTGTTGCAGAACACCACAAATCAGACATCAATGTGCGATTTTATGCATCCCGACGAATGCGGGCGATCCGCCCTCAGAGCGGAGCCAGCGCCACCAGAAGCTCGACGTGAGAGGTCTGCGGCAACATGTCGAACGCCGCGAGATGCCGCATCGCGTAACCGCCTGCGAGCAAAGCCGCGAGGTCGCGAGCGAGGGAGCCCGCGTTGCAACTCATGTAGATCAGGGGTACGCGCCGCTCGATCAGCTCAGCGACCAAGGACGAGGCCAATCCCTTCCGTGGAGGGTTGAGCAAGATGAGATCTGGGCTGGGCCAGCTGCGGGGACGATCGACCTGCAGGTCGCACACATCGTACTGCGCCGCGACCGACGCGCGATCGGCGTTGGTCTGCGCCAGCCCGACCGAGGCTCGGCTCTGCTCGGCGCCGAAAACCGACGGCGCAGAACCCTCGGCGGCGCCGTCGGTAGCGCCGACGTCCGCCAATTCACTCGCTACCGTCAGCCCCAGCCCGCCGACGCCGCAATAGAGATCCCAGATCACGGGCCCCGCCCCGTCACACAGCTCGACGGCCCACTCCGCTGCGCGCGAATACATCGCGGCGCCTACGTCGGAGTTGAGCTGCGAGAAGGACGCCGCCGACAACGCGAGATCGAGCTCGCCGACGCGCTCGACGACGGTCCCCTCGCCCGCCAGATGGTGGGACTCGGCGCCGCGAACGGCGTTCGAGCCGCGGTTGGTTTCGGTGCGGGAGACTCCGACCACGCCGCTGCAGCTCATCGTCGATTGCGACAGGGCGCTCCATTCGATCTCGGCTCCCGCCGCCGCCGCCCACTCGACCAGTAACTCGCCCCGCGTCGAGGCGCGCAGGGTAACGTGGCTGAGTCCCGCTAGCTCGGCGCCGACCGGCCAGGAGCCGCGGGTCAGCATCTCGGACAGATCGACGGCCCCACGGCGAATCGGCTCGCGCACGAGGTGACACTCGTCCATCCGCGCGAAGCGGTGAGAGCGCGGCGAGAACGAGCCGAGCCGCACGCGTCCGCCGCGGGAGCGCGCGAGGGTGTAGCTCGCCCGATTGCGATACCGCCAGGAGCGGAGCGAGGGTTCGAGCACCAGCCTCTCGTCGGCGAAGGGCTTCAGCGCGTCGAGCGTCGCGGCGAGCTTCGAGCTACGCTGAACCGCCTCGTCCAGATGGATCAGGCTGCAGCCGCCACAGTGACCGGGCTTGCGTTGAATCGCGTGGCGGCACGGCGGGTCGCGAAAGGTCGCTCCGCGCTCCGACGCCTCGACGATGCGCGCGAACGCCCGCTGGGCCTGATGCGAGACGTGATCGACTCGCACGCGGAGGCGGTCGCCTGGCGCTCCTCCGACGACCCAGAGCTCCCAGCCCGGCTCGGCGGGGATCCGGGCCACCCCGCTACCGTCCGCAGCGACGCCGCTGATCTCGACCTCGAGGCTCAGCCCCTGGCGTAGCGTCGATTTCATCGCGCTACTTCGTCCGCGACGAGGAGAGGCGGAGGCTGCGCTCGATGATCGCGATCCAGGTCTTCTCGTTGATGAAACCGACGCCCCAGCCCTTCCACTTCGCCCCGAGCCCGGCGGCGCGCATCTGGTCGAGGGTCTTGTTCGCTTTCATCCAGCCACGGACCCGTCCGATCGTCTCGGCGAGCATTCCCTCGAAGCGCTTCAAGTCGGCGAGCGTCGCCACCGCTCCGTGTCCCGGGATGATCGCGTAGCCCGCGGGGATGTGCCCGAGAAGCCAGCGCACGTCGGCGAGGTAGCCTTCGACGGTGCCGCCGCTGTCGACGTCGACGTAGGGGAAGCGGTCGACGAAGAAGAGATCGCCGACGTGGACGACCTTGGAGCCGCGAAAGAAGATCACGCTGTCTCCGTCCGTGTGACCGCGAGGGAGGTGGATCACCTCGATCTCCTCGCCGTTGAAATGGATCGAGATCGACTGGCGAAACGTGACGACGGGCCAGCCCGACTTCGGTAGCGGCTTGATCGTGCGCTTGAAGTACTTCTTCACCTGCTCGCGGGTCAGGCGCTTGCGCACGTTGCGATGGGCGATGATCAGCGCGGTCTTGCCAAAGTGCGGGTTCGACCCCGTGTGATCGCCGTGCCAATGGGTGTTGAGGACGAACTTGAGCGGACCGTTGCCCAGGCCTTTGAGCGCCGCCTCGATCTTCTTGGCCAAGGGCATGAACTGGTCGTCGACCATCAGCAGCCCATCGACGCCGCGGGAGACGGCGATGTTGCCTCCGGCTCCCGTGAGCCAGAAGACGTTGCCCGCGACCTTCTGAACCTTGATCTGCACCTTGTCGAAATGGCGGGCGGCCCGCGCGACCGACGCCATCTGGAGCGCGGTGGCCAGCCCGATCACGATCATCCATCTAGTGGTTCGCATCTGTGCTCCTTGGGGTAGCTCGAGGGAGCTCGTGGACGAAGAGTGCCACACTCGACGGCGGCGCGCAAGCCACTGGCGCGGGGTTGCCGCCCATCTTCCGGGCTTAAGTGCAAAAAATCGTTGACAAACCGATCGCAGGACGCGAGACTTAGCCGAAGGTAAGTCCTATGGATCCAGTCGTATCGCTCACCGTTTTTGCGCTTCTCGTCTTGGTCATCGGCCTGCTGTTTCGACCGCGGAACGGGCTCTGGTGGCGTATCCGACGAGGTGCGCGCGCCAACGAGCGCGTGCTGTTGGAAGACGCGCTGAAGCATTTTTATGACCGCGAGTCGCACGGTCAGCGCGCAACGGCCCAGAGCCTCGGAGGAATCCTAGAGATTCCGACCGGGCGGGCAACCGAGCTGATCTCGACACTGTTGGCGATGCGTATGTGCGAGCGCGCGAAGGACGGATATCGTCTGACCCCCGAGGGGCAAGGCGACGCGCTGCGGATCATCCGCATTCATCGACTCTGGGAGAGCTACCTCTCGGAAGCGACGGGCTTCTCCGAGATGGAGTGGCACCCCGTGGCCGACAAACGCGAGCACACGACGAGCGACGAAGAGGCGCACGACCTCGCGCGACGGCTCCAGTTTCCGCGCTTCGATCCGCACGGGGATCCGATCCCGACGGCGAACGGCGAGATCGTCGAGCCCCTCGGACAGCCGCTGGTCACCCTCGAGCCGGGCGACCTGGCCGAGATCGTCCACATCGAGGACGAACCGGACACGGTCTACGCGCAACTCCTCGCCGAGGGCTTGCATCCGGGCCAATTGATTCGCATGTTGGAGAATACACACCTCGTCTGCCGCTTCGAATATCGCGGCGACGAAGTGAAACTGGCTCCGCTGTTGGCCGAGAATGTCTCGGTCGAACGCCGAGAGCCGGACGAGGTCGAGCTGACCAGCGCCGAGTCGCTCAGCGGTCTCGCCGAGGGGGAACGCGCCCGAGTGACGCGGATCTCCTCGCGGGTTCGCGGGATCGAGCGGCGGCGACTGTTCGATCTCGGCTTCATTCCAGGGACGGAGGTGCGCGTCGAGATGCGCAGCGCCTCGGGCGACCCGACCGCGTTCTGGGTACGCGGTGCGTTGATCGCCCTGCGACGAGAACAGGCGGACCTGATCCGCATCGAACGGATAACGAGCGCGAACCATGAGTGAAACCTGCGGCCACGGCCAGGGGGCGGGCTGCGCGCATTGCGCCATCGCACAGCACAGATTGACCCGCCTGGGGATTCGCAGCGACGAGGTCGACTACGTCGTCGTCCTGGCAGGCAATCCGAACACCGGCAAGAGCACGGTCTTCAACGCGCTGACCGGGCTGCGCCAACACACGGGAAACTGGCCGGGCAAGACGGTGACGCGTGCCGAGGGCGGCTTCGACTTCAGCGGCAAGCGCTACAAGCTGATCGATCTGCCCGGCACCTACTCGCTGCTCTCCCACAGCCCCGACGAAGAGATCGCCCGCAACGCGATCGTCTTCGGCCAGCCCGACGTGACGGTAGTGGTCGTCGACGCGACGCGCCTCGAGCGCAACCTCAACCTCGCGCTGCAGGTGCTCGAGATTGCCGACAATGCGGTGATCTGCTTGAACCTGATGGACGAGGCGCGGCGGAAGGGGCTCGTCGTCGACCATCGCCGCTTGGCGCGTGACCTCGGCGTTCCCGTCGTCGCCACCTCGGCTCGCGAGGGCGAGGGGCTCGACGAGCTCTACCAGACGATCCATCTCGTCGCCACGGGTGAGATCGTCTGCCGGCCGTTTCACGTCAAGCGCACGCACAAGCTGCTCAACCGCGCGATCCAAACGATCGCCTCAGGCGTCACGACCCTCTCTCCCGAGACACCGAACGCCGAGTGGGTGGCGATGCGTCTGCTCGACGACGACGGAGAGATCAAGGCCGCCCTGCGAAGCGGAGAGCTGGCCCAGATGCAGCGCGCCTACGAAGCGGCGCGAACGCGGGGGATGAACGGGAGCAAACGTCTACCGATGGCGGAGTCCAACGATGGAGACGCCCGCGACGCGCCCGGCACCGCGAGAGAGCTGACGACCGGCGATACGAACCCCGCTTCAGCGCAATCCGTCGAAGGGAAAAACGGGGGCCAGCTCTCCGCGCCGATGCATTCCGAGCGCGAGACGGACGCGCCGATCATCCCGCCCGATTCCGATGCCGTCGACCGCTTGATCACAGCGGCGAGCACCTTTCGCTGGCAGGTCGGACGCGATTTCCACCAGCGACTGGTCGAGGCGACCTACGCCGAGGCCGCCAGATTGGCGGACCGCGCCGTGCGTTTGGCGGACGATAAGCCGCGGTTCGACCTCGATCGGGCGATCGACCGCGTCGTGACGAGTCGAATCTGGGGCATCCCGCTGATGGTCGCGCTGTTGGCCTTCGTCTTCTGGCTGACGATCGCGGGCGCGAACGTCCCCTCGGAGCTGCTGGCGAATCTCTTGATGGACAAGCTCCATCCGCTTTTGAAGCAGGGCGGAACGGCGCTCCACTTCCCGGCGTGGCTCAACGGCTTCCTCTTCGACGGGGTCTATCTGGCGACGGCCTGGGTCGTGAGCGTGATGTTTCCGCCGATGGCGATCTTCTTTCCGCTCTTCACCCTGCTCGAAGACTTCGGCTATCTGCCGCGCGTCGCCTTCAACCTCGACCGCACCTTCAAACGGGTCGGCGCCCACGGGAAACAGGCGCTGACGATGACGATGGGCTTCGGCTGCAACGCCGCCGGAGTGATCGCAACACGGATCATCCACAGCCCGCGCGAGCGGTTGATCGCGATCATCACCAACAACTTCTCGCTCTGCAACGGGCGTTGGCCGACGCAGATTCTGATCGCCTCGATCTTCGTGGGCGGCCTGGTACCCGCGTGGCTCGGCGGAATCACGGCCGCTCTGGCGGTCGTCGCCGTCGCCGTTTTGGGGGTCGGCTTCACCTTCCTCGTCTCGTACGGGCTCTCGCGCACGGTCCTGCGCGGCGAAGTCTCGACCTTCTCCCTCGAGCTGCCGCCCTATCGTCCGCCACGAATCCTGCGCACGCTCTACACCTCGCTGATCGACCGCACGTTCTTCGTCCTCTGGCGTGCCATCGTATTCGCCGCGCCGGCGGGTGCGGTGATCTGGCTGTTGTCGAACCTGCGCATCGGCGACCTCTCGATCGCCCACCATCTGGTGAGCTGGATGAACCCCTTCGGTGCGATGATCGGGCTCAGCGGGATCATCCTGTTGGCCTACGTCGTCGCGATCCCCGCCAACGAGATCGTCGTGCCGACGATCTTGATGCTGATCGTGCTGGTTCGCGGCGTGAGCGGCGTGGGCGCCGGAAATGGCGTGATGTTCGAGCTCGACTCACAGGTGCAGACCGCCGAGCTCCTGCGCGCGGGCGGCTTCGATTTGCTCATGGCGGTGAATCTGATGCTCTTCAGCCTGGTTCACAACCCCTGCTCGACGACGATCTACACGATCTACAAAGAGACCCACAGCGTCAAGTGGACCGCCGTCGCCTCGCTGTTGCCCGTCGGGATGGGCTTCGTGATCTGCTTCCTCGTCGCCCAGGTTTGGCATCTGTTCGTCTGAGGCGTAGAGCGCGATTCAACGACGCGCGTCGCGGGTCTCGGCTTCGGCGGCCGAGCGCGGTTCGTCGGGGAGCGGCTTCTCGTAGAGCGGATCGCTCTGCGAGTCGATCGCCTCACGGAACATCCGGCGCACGTCGAGGGTCGCCCCCATCAACGCGAGCAGCGAGAAGAGGCCGAACTGCAAGCGGTTGACGAAGAGCCAGTCGCCGGGCATCGCCATCTTGAACTTGTTGCGATTCTTGAGCGTGAGGGCCTCGTTCGCCTCGTTGACGAAGTCGTGGGTGAAGTGGAAGGGATCGGGTCCGATCATCCGCCGATAGAGCACGCGCATGGCCGCCAGTTGATGTTCGAAATCGAAGCCCCGTTTCGTACCGACGAAGCCCGCGTCGATGAAGGCCTCGCGGAAACCGGGCACGTCATCGTCGCAGATCGAGCGGGCCAGGCGCTTCCAGACATCGATGAACGTCGCGCTGAAGCGCTTGACGCAGCCGAAGTCGAGCAGCGTCACCAGGCCGTCGGCGCCGAAAATGTAGTTTCCCGGGTGGGGATCGGCGTTGTAGGTGCAGTGGTGAAAGATCGACTGGAAACAGCTGCGATAGATCGTCGTCGCCGCGCGGTTCTTCACCTCGGAGGAGGCGCTGGCGATGAAATCGTAGAATCCGAGCCCCTCGCAGAGCTCGCTGGTCAACACCCGCGCCGTCGAGTAGCCCCCGAGCACCGCAGGCACCCGAACGCCAGGGGTCTCAGCCAGAGCGTGGGCGAAGTAGCGCTGATGCAGAGCTTCCAGAGAGTAGTCGCACTCTTCCTGAAGGCGAGCGTTGAGCTCAGCGAGCACGTCGGGCCCGTCGATCTGGCTGAAAAACAGCGCGAAACGGGAGAGCCGCGAGATCGTGCGCACATCCGCCTCGAGGAGCTTGGCGATCCCGGGGTACTGCACCTTCACCGCCACGTCGCGCCCCTCGACCCGCGCTCGGTGGACCTGTCCGATCGACGCCGCGGCAAAGGGGCGCTCGTCGAACGACTCGAAGACGCGCGGCGGGTCGGCGCCGAGCTCGTGGCGGATGACCTCGGCGATCACGGCGTAGCTCATCGGCTTCGACTCGGCCTGCAAGCGCCTGAGTAGCTCCTGTGCGGCAGGCGGCAGCGTCGAGTCGAGATAGCTCACCATCTGACCGACCTTCAGCATTAGGCCCTTCATCTCGTCGAGCTCACAAAGGAGCTTTTCCGCCATCGCCACCGCGCCCGCGTCGCTCGCCTTGGAGAACAACTCGTTGATCCCGAGGTTCTGTTTGGCGAGCTGAACCCCGAGGCGGCCGAGGGATTTGGTCGTAACCCAGGTCCGCTTGCGAAAGCCCTCTGCCAGCCGCTCCAGGGGCGAGCTCCCCGCCTCGGGCGGCTCGGTCGTCGAATCGCCACCTAGTGGTCGTTCTCGGTCATCGCTCAACTCGTCACCTCACTTGTTGGCCTTGAAGGCGCCCTTGAGAAAGGCGAGGATATCGGCGGGCAGATAGACCCGCAGCGTCAGCTGGTGGTGCAGACCGTTCGGCAGCGGGGCCTTTACCGTCACCGGTTTCTTCAAGGTCACCGGAATGTCGCGCACCAGCGTATCCGGGATCTTGACGGTCTTGAGGACGTGAAAGTCGGGTTTGGACAGATAGACGAAGGGCCAGAAGCTGCGCTCGTCGAGCGACAGAACCCAGGCACCCTTCGGTCCCTTGCGCATGAAGAGAATCCCCGTGGTGCCGACCACCGGCGTAATCGTCTCGCGAAAATCGCGGCGGAAGGAGAAGCCGAGGACGCGCGGCCCTTTGAGCGTCTCGTCGACGCGAAAGACGTAGCGGATGCCGTGGTCTTCCTCCTGGGCGCGGACGAGCCGGGCGACCACGACCAGCTCACTGCGCGCGGCGAAGGCGCTCCAAGGCACGCTCGCCAGGTCACGAGCGCTGACGATGCTCGGGATCATCAGCACCAGAGCGGCGGAAAGGAGCCAACAGCGGCGTGGGGTCATCGTCTCACCTCCGAGAGTGGGTCGTCATCTCCGACAATGCCCCCAGCCCGGTTCCGTGTCAATCGCCGAGGCGAAGCGTTTGACAGCGTGCGCCGCGCGTGTCACCCTTGTCGGCAGCGAGGGCGACGATGAGCGACGACACACCGACCCGCGACGAATCGAACGAGTCCGAACGACGCCGACAGCTCGAGTTCGCCCGGCGCGTCCTGCCGTTCGCCGGCTCGGTCTTCGAGCTGATGTTCCAGCTGCACGGGTTCCGCAGCTCCCTCAAACGCGCCCTCTTCTCGGTTGTCGGCGCGGCGACGCGCGACCAGGCGGCGACGCTACAGGATCAGATCGATCGCCTCCATGGCTCGGTCCGGGCGCTCGAGCGCTTACGACGAGCCGCGCACGAGGGCGCCACGGACGCGAGAGGACGACAACCCAGATCCCACGCCTGACGCGTGGTGCTCGACGACGCCCCTCAGCGCGGGAGCCTTCGATGGGACGCAAGATTCTCTTCATCACCACGGACCAGCAGCGCTTCGACTCTCTCGGCTGCAACGGCGGCCGCTACGCCAAGACGCCCGTCGCGGATGCCTGGGCCGCGACGGGGCTGAACTATCGGCGCGCCCACTGCCAGAACGTCGTCTGCATGCCGTCGCGCACGACGATGTTCACCGGACAGCATCCGCGAACGCATGGCGTCGTCTCCAACGGCATCGCCTTTCCCCAGACCAGCCCCAACATCGCGCGTCACCTCAAGCGTGAAGCGGGGTATCGCACGGCGCTGATCGGCAAGGCGCACTTCGATCCGGGCCTCGATCTGACGTTCGCCTTCCGTCAGAATCGCCTCGCCGCCGAGGGCAGTACGGGGCCCTGGCTCGACTTCGAGCACGTCGAGCTCTCGATGCACGGTCCCGTCGGAGGCGTGCACTACAACAAGTGGTTGCGCGAGCGGCACCCAGACCACGTCGGCGGGTTCGCCACGGTGCTCACGGGTGAAGGCGGCGGCGAGACGGGCGCGCCAGAGGTCGCCTACAACCCGATCCCCCGAGAGTACTACCACACCGATTGGGTCGCCGACCGGACGATCGCCTACCTGAAGACGCTGGGCGATGACGACGATTGGTTCGTCTGGATGAGCTTCCCCGACCCGCACCACCCCTGGGACCCGCCCGAATCGGTAGCCCGCCGCTTCAACTGGCGCGAGATCGACCTCCCGCCTGGCCATCCGGGAAGCCACGAAAAAATCGTCGAGATCTTGTCCCAGAAGCCGCAGCACTGGCTCGACTGGTACCTCGGGCGCTTCAGCAATCCCGAGGGCGGCCCGTCGCGCTTCGTTCCCTGCCGCATGACCCACGATCAGGTACGGGAGATCAACGCCCTGGTCCACGCCCAGAACGAGCTGATCGACGAGGCCTGTGGCGCCGTCTGGTCGCATCTGCGCGCCCGCGGCTGGGAGTGCGAGACCGACATCTTCTTCACGACCGACCACGGAGAGCTCCAGGGCGACTTTGGCCTGATGTTCAAAGGCCCCTACCACGTCGATGCGCTGATGCGGCTTCCGCTGATCTGGCGGCCGGCGCCGAGCGCGGCGATCGAGCCAGCGACGATCGAGTCTCCCGTCGGCTTGCTCGATCTCGCGCCGACCTTCTGCAGGATCGCAGGCGTCGACGTGCCCGCCTGGGTCGAAGGTCGCGAGCTGCCGCTCGTGCCACAGGGGACGCGAGAGCGCGTGATCACGACCTGGGACAGCCAGTTTGCCGCCGTCGGCATGCACATGGCGACGCTCCACCGAGATGGCCTGACGCTGACGCTCTATGCCGAGAGCACGCGCGATGTCGGCGGGCGTTTTCCGCTGCTCGAGTGGATCTGGGGTGACAAAGGGCGCATCCCGCACTACGACGGGGCGCAAGGCGAGCTCTACGACGAGTCCGTCGACCCGCTACAGTGGCGCAATCTCTGGAACGACGAGAGCTATCGCCGTTTGCGCTCCGATTTGACGGCTGACCTGCTCGATCACGCGCCGACACCGCGCGCCGAGCCGTTGCCCGTTGCCGCACCGACCTGAGATCTCCGAGGTCCGGCTCAACCCGCTATCTTGCGGGCGACGCTTGCGATGTGACCCCGATCGAGCCGACGTCAGGCCGTGGGCACCGCGACGGCGGGCGCGACGCCTGGGTTTCCGAGGCTCTTCAAATTCCGATAGTGGTCGGCGAGCACGGCGCGAAAGCTCGGGTACTCGTGATAGGCGACGCCGTGCAGGCGGCAGTGCTCTCTGACGAGCGGCCGAATCAGCGGATGCCGCGTGTGGGAGAGCTTGGGGAAGATGTGGTGCTCGATCTGGAAGTTCAAGCCGCCGATCACCCAGCTCAGCAGCTTGTTGTGCGGCGCGTAGTTCGATGTCGTCGCCAGCTGATGGATCGCCCAGTCGGTGTGAGCTTCGTCCGGCGAGTCCATGTTCTCCTGCACGCCGGTCAGGTGCGCCATCAAGAAGATCACCGTCAGCGCGAAGCCAATCAACAGCCAGTGAGCGAGGTAGAAGACGATCGCCAGGCCCCAGTTCCCCATCACGAGCGCGGGAACGACGAGAAAGCAGGCAAAGTGCCAGAGTCGCGTCGCGACGAGCTCGGCGAACAACGCCCGCCGCTTCTGCGGCGTCATCGGCCAACGGGCGGCGAAGAAATCAGAGAAGTCCTGAAACCAGATCCACTTCAGGCTGTGCAAGCTGTAGAGAAACCAGGCATAGACGTGCTGGTAGCGGTGCGCCGCGTAGTGCTCCTGGCCCGTATGCAGGCGCAGCACTTTCCCCGCCTCGAAGTCCCCGTCGTGGCCGCGGATGTTCGTGTGGCCGTGGTGGGCTTGCACGTGCGTCTTGTGCCAGATCGTCGGGCTGGCGCCGGCGAAACCCAGGGTCCACTTCGCCAACGTGTTGCCGGTGCGGCTCTGGCTGAACGCGCTGTGGCTACCGTCGTGCATCACCGACAGGACGATGCAGAGCAGCGAAAAGCCCATCGGGATCATCGCCAACATCGCGGCCCAACCCCAAAAATAGCCGAGCACCAGATAGCTGACATAGCTCACGAGCCACATGCCAAAGCCGATGAGCGCCTTGCCCCGCAGCGCGCGTTCGTCGATCGGCTCGAGCTCGTTCGCCGCGAGAAAGCCGAAGACCTTTTCGCGCAACTCACGATAGAACGAGCCGCTCGCTAGCTCTGCGGCTGGATCGAGGGTACCCGGTTCCGTGTCCACTTGGTCGGTTTGTCCGTTCGTCGTTTCATTCACGTGCTGATTCTCCAGTCAAACGTCGGGTTGTTGGCTACCACTGTACGGGACGCGGGCGATCGGGTTTGCAACGGTTGTGTAATACCGGCATCCTCGCGCGAACTTTGACACTCCGATGACACTTCGATGACAAACATTCCAGGGGGATCGGCGATCGTGACCTCCGATGGCACGCGCGGGTTTCCCCGGCGCGCGGAACGTTGTACCGTAAGAAACGAGGAGCGAAGGACATGATCACCATTCGACGAGCACTGACCCTGATGCTATTGATCGCATTGCCACTGGGCGCCCGGGCACAATCGGTGTCGAGGCTGGAGACCCAATTGCAGCGCACGATCGCGGTTCGTTTCGCCAAAGCGCAGGCGCTCTACCAGAAGGGACGAACCGCCGAAGCCGTGCAGCTCTTGCAGACGCTGCTCGCCGAGGTCGAGAACGGCCCGATCGAGCCGCCGATCCGCCTCGCGCTGGCGCAGATGAACGCGCCGACTCCCTCGTCCCCCCTCAGCCTGGCGCTGAACAAGCCACATGGCCCGTCGGGCAAGACCGACCGAAAACCGGCGCCTCTCGAGCTCTACGTAAGCCTCAACGCCGAGCTGAACGTGCACGACAAGGGGAGGAACGTCTACGCCAACGACGATCGGAAGATCGTGATGCGCCTCGTGACGTCGAAGGCCTTTAGCCGCGAGCTGCGGCTGAAGGCGGACGAGGCGAGCCTGGTGTTGCGCCTCGAGAGCCGCGGAACGGACCACGTGACGCTCTCGGGCAAGCTGATCGTCGGCAAGCTCTCGCGCACCATCTCGACGGCGAAAATGCCCCTCGCCGGGATCGGCAGAGAAGAGCGCCGACTCCGCCTGCGTATCGGCGACGCGGAGGCGACATTGCGGCTGCACCTCGACAAGTACCAGCGGAGCGCACCAAAGAACACGATCGAGCGCAAGAATCGCTTTCGCCTGCGATTCGACAACGCCTCGGTGGCCGAGATCCTCTCCCACGTCGCGAAGCTGAACGGCTTGAAGCTGACCTTTTCGGGCGACGTCAAGAAGCGCAAGAAGCTGAGCGTGAAGATCAAGGCGAAGACGCCGATGGATGTGATCACCAGAACCTGCGCCGAGTTCGGCCTGCGCTGCGAGGTCAGCGGCGAGACCTTGAACGTCAGCCGGAACCCCCGCCGATCGAAGAAATGAAGGGCAAGGCGATGCGTTCGGTTCGTTCGGCGATGGTCGTGACGCTGGCGCTGTTGGGGACCACGGTGATCCTCGGCCTCTTGGCGCTCGACGCGATCCGCCGAGACGTGCGGCTCAAGAGCCTCGAGCAGCGCAAGAAGAACGGCCTTCGCACCGAACGCGCCGCCCTGCAGCTCCACCGTCGCGTCGAAGAGGCGCTGCGCAACCTGACCGCGATATCCGGTGACCTCTCGCCCAAAGACGCGGCGAAGCAGCTCGACCGCGAGCTTTCACCCTCTGGCGTGATCTGGCAGGGCGTCGCCCTGACCAGCGATGGTGATCTGATCTGGCCTACACTGCCCTGGAACGGCCCCGAGGATCGACGCCTCGACAACCTCGCCAAGAGCGCCGATTGTGCGGCGTATCAGCAGCTCGCGCGCTCGGGCAAGACCGGGTTGGTCGCGATCCTGCGCGCCGCCCTGACGATTCGTCGGCGCGATCGAGGGTGCGACATTTGGCCCGCGATTCGGACCGCGCTCTACGTCGACTCTCACCTCTCGCGACCCTCGGCCCGCGATTGGAACTTCTTCACCCATCGCGGCTCTGGAACCTGGGTGATGACCACGGCGCGGACGACCCTGATCCTCAAGCCCTTTCGCGGCGGATGGCTCGGCTTCGCGCTGCGGACCGACGGAGACATCGCAGCGACCTTCGACGCGCTTCCCGCGGGGAGCATCGCCTATGTCTCGCGACAACCGTCTCTCCAAGGAGGGCACTCGGAGGGGCATTTCGTGCGGCTCCCCAGCCCACTGCAAGGATACGCGCTCTTCGCGCGGTTTCCGGCGATCTCCGTCGCCCTCCCCTGGCCGCTGATCGGGATCGTTGCGCTCTGCTTCGGCTTTGCCGGTTGGGCCTCGTGGTTCATCGTTCGCGGCGCCCGCCAGCGCGAGCGGCAGATCAAGTGGCAACAAGACCTCTTCTCGTCGATCACCCACGAGCTGAAGAGCCCCGTCGCCGCACAGATCGCACTGACCGAGACGCTGCTGAGCCACGATCTCGACGCCGCGCAACGGGCGCAGTACCACCAACGGCTGATCACCGAGACCCAGCGCCTCTCGCGGCTGATCGAGAAGGTGTTGACCCTCAACCGCAGCCAATATAGCGATGTTCCGCGCGAAGTCTGCAATCTGACGTTGATCTGCCACGAGATTCTGGAGTCCGTCGAGAGCCAGGCCGCCGAGCGTCGGCATCAGGTCAGCTTCGATGATCGGCAGCCCGCGTGGATCGAGGTCGACGCCCAGGGAATCCGCCTGGCTGTGGGGAACCTCGTCGACAACGCCCTCAAATACACGCGCTCTCCGGGCGAAGTGCGGCTCGAGCTGGCGCGCGGCGACGGCCGGGTTTCGCTATTGGTGCGCGACAGCGGCCCGGGAATCCCAGAGCATCTGCGGGCGACGGTCTTCGAGCCCTTCACCCGCGGGGACGATCGCGCCGAGGCGGGATCGGGTCTCGGCCTTTTCTTGGCGCGGCGAATCGTCACCGCGAACGGCGGCGAGCTGCGCCTCCTACCCGAGCAGAGCGAGACCTGCGGCGGGGTAGAGCTCGTCTTGCCGCTTCATCCGAACGGAGGACCGCGGTGAGCCGAATCTTGATCGTCGAGGACGAACCCTCCCTGCTGCTCACGTTGACGGACAACTTGCGTTTCGAAGGGCACGACGTCCTGCAGGCGACGCGGGGCGACGAGGGGCTTGCGCTGGCCCAATCCGAAGAGCTCGACCTGATTCTCCTCGACATCATGCTGCCCGGACTCGACGGGTTCTCCTTCTGTCGTGAGCTCAAGGCCGAACGGCCGGGGCTGCCGATCTTGATCGTCTCCGCCCGCGATCAATCGACCGACGTGGTCCGCGGGCTCGAGCTGGGGGCCGACGACTACATCAAAAAGCCCTTCGAGCTCTCGGAGCTGCTCGCGCGGGTCCGCGTTCGGCTGCGGCTGGGCAAAACGCAGACGAAGCCAGAGAGCTACGAGTTCGGCGGCCTCATCGTCGACTTCAACCGAATGGAGCTGGTCAAGAACGGCGAGCCGCTGGCGCTGACGGATCGCGAGTTCCGCGTGCTCTCGCTGTTCATCGAGCGTCGCGGTGAAGTGGTGAGCCGCGACGAGCTGCTCAATCGGGTCTGGGGCTACCAGAGCTTTCCGACGACCCGCACCGTGGACAACTACATTCTCAAGCTGCGCAAGCTGATCGAGGAGGACCCGGCGAATCCGCGGTGGCTGATCTCGGTGCGCTCGGTCGGCTACCGCTTCATGGGGTGAATCGACTCCAGCTACGGTAGTCGTTCGAATACGCGGCAACCGTCGGGAGGCGGAAGATCGCAGAGCAACAGCCGCTCACCGACGATCTTCCACTCGAAGCAGAAGGGTTCCGCTGTGTCGACGTAACAGAGGGTGCCCTCGCCCAGTTGGTATGCCGTTTCCCGGCCTCGCTGGGAGATGTAGGTCACCGATCGACCATCGGCGGCGATCACCAGCTCGGCGCGACCTCGGTGACCCGAGACCCCAGCCAGGCCGTGATGCACATCGTGGTTGGGCGCGAAGACGGTCGAGATCCGCTCACCCGACTGGACTTGCGTCCAGCGGCCCGCCAGGGGCGACGCGATCGGCACGTCGACGTCGGAACCGGCACAGCCGATCAGCAGCAGAGCGACACCGATTGCCGCGCCAAATTGTCGCAGTAATGCCACATTTCTAACACCCACGACGACGTAACTCCTGGATCTCGCGTTGGCCTCACCCGTCCCGCGGGAGACTAGCAAACATCATGCCACGATCCCAACCTCCGTCGACGTGATCGAGAGCCTGGCTGACGATTTCGCCCACGCCAAGGGCGCCGCGGTGATGATCGACCTGGGTGCCGAGCCGATCCGCCGCAATCTAGCGGAGACCGTAGAGCGCGTCGCCGCCGATCAGCGGAAGCGCAGGGCCACCCCGACGTAGGCGTCGACCTGCCAGAGCTGAAGCGTCGTATATTCGGTGCGCGCGCCGACGACGAAGCGCGAGTGAGGAAAGAATTGATAGAACAGCTTCAGATCCGGCCCTCCGCCGAAGAAGGCGCCGAACTGTCGGCGATAGCCCGCGCTGATGCCCGCGCCGCTCGAGAGGCCGGCGACGCCCGAGCCGTCACGCCGCGGCCGCGCGAAGAGCACCTCGAGGTGATAGCCGCCGCGAAGCTTGACGATCAGGTCGCGCTCCGAAGCGCCGAACAACACCGACGGCGTGAAGAAGACGTTGTGACCGATGCGCCAGTTCTCCCGTCGGTCGCGGGTCCCGCTGAGGCTGACGTCGAACTCCTTCTCGAAGCCAACGAAGTGCACCTGCCCGTCGGTGGAATAGACCGGGCCAGTGACGAGGTCACCGATCGAGCAGAAGGCGACGAGCGGGACGCAGACCATGAAGCGGAGAACAGCCAGGGGGCCGCGGTTCGTCGTGCAAACCTCCTGGCGGGCGCACGCCTCGGCGAGCGCCCAGGCAGGCGCGCTGCTCGCGGTGGTAGCGACGAGCGTTGCGGCGATCGCGATTACGGTTCTGCGCACGACACCCCCAATAACGGCTGTGCTTGCTGCGCAAGCGAATGAACGGTCAACGAAGGATGCGTCCTGAAAGGTCGCGCGGGCCGCCCTCTCCCGTTGGAACCAGAGCAAGGCTCGTGCCAGTGCCGTATCTTGTTTATTTTCATTCACTTGGCGATCGTGCCGCGCAGACAGCGTCGCACCATGGACGCAAGGGTGTGTACGCCCTTTGACAACGACGGGTCGAAACGGTATGACGATCGACGTCCGAACTACGATCGCAAGGCGATGAATCGAATGTCGAAAACGCTGCGGAGCATCGGGAAGTGGGCCGAGATCAGTCTGCTCACACCGCTTTGGCTTACACCTGGGCTGGCCGCTACCTGGCTTTCCCAGGAGTGGGGCCAGGCGTTGACACAACATTGGGCCCGGACGCTCTTGCGCCGCCTGGGAATCACGGTCGAGACCTGCGACCCCGGAGGCTTCCTCCACACGGGCGAACGCTGCATCTTCGTGCACTTGAACCAGTCGTCGCTGCTCGAGGCGCTGCTCTGGGCGGCGATCGTCCCTCGGCGGATGGGGCGCGTGCTGAACATCGAGTTCGCTCTGCTACCGTTCATCGGTTGGACGCTGGCGGCCCAAGACGGGTTCGTGATCCGCCGCCAATCTCCGGGACAAGCCAAGGCGCGGCTGCAACAGGCGGTCGACTACGTCCGCAGCGGCGGCAACCTGATCCTCTCGATCGAGGGACGGCGCAGTGAAGACGGCAGCCTGAGCCCCTACAAGAAGGGCCCCGTCGTGATGGCGATCGAGGCGGGGGCGACGCTGGTTCCGCTGACGACGCACGGCCTTCGCGAATGCCTCCCCTTCGGCGCCTGGCGCATCGCTCCCGGCCACGCGAAGGTGGTCGTTCACGAGCCGATCGAGACCCGGGGGCTGGGCTACGAGGACCGAGACGAGCTGGTGGCGCGACTGCGAACGATCGCAGAAGAGGCGCTCGCTGACGGGCGACGAGAGTGATTTCCCTCTGGCGCTGCCGCTCGCCCCGAACGTGAGCCCACCGAACGCATTCGATGACCGCTCCGTTCTGACGTCGCCACCGAATGGCGACCCGATCGCCCGGCACCTGGACGTCGATCAGCTGGCGCCGCCGCCCGACGCGGCACCCATCGCCTGTCGCGCCTGCTCGGGCGTCGTTCCGGTCCAGTTGTGAAAGGCCCGAAAGAAAGAGTTCGGGTCGTCGAAACCGAGGAGAAACGAGATCTCGGCGCCCGACAACCGCGAGCTCTTCAAGTAATGGCGCGCCAGCCGCTCCCGCGTCTCGTTCAAGATCGCTTGAAAGCTGTGGCCCTCGCGACGCAGGTGGCGCTGCAAGGTGCGTGTGCTGGTTCCGAGGCGGCCGGCGACGGCCTCCATCGTAGGCGTTCCACTGGGCAGCAGCTCGAGCAGCGCGGCGCGCGTACGTTCGGCTGTCGTCGCCGAGCGATCGAGCTCCGAGAGTCGCGCCTGCAACTCGGGCTCGAAGAAGCGCCACATCGACTCGTTGGCGGTCAAGAACGGGCGGCGGGCGTCGACGGCGCGAAAGACGAGGCGCGGGCGCTCAGCGCGCCCGATCGGCACACCGAAGAACTCGCGATACTCGGCGAGCGGCTCGGGGAGGTGCGGCGCCTGCACCTCGAGCGGCGCGATGCGGCTGCGCGTAGCGATCCGTGCGAGCTGGACGAAAAAGACGAGCTCCGCAGCGACCAGTGAGACCGGCGGCTCGAGCGTCGCGTCGAGCCACTCGAGCTCGATTTGCGTCACCCGCGGGTCGACGTCGAGGTGCAACACCATCGGACAGATCAGCCGCTTGTAGTGGGCGAGTCGCCGCAGAGCGGTGTTCAACTCGGGGCTACAGAGCGAGGCGAAAATCGCCGGATCGAAGGCCTCGATCGTGATCGCCGCGCCGATCCGCAGCGGCGTCAGCCCGTCCTCGGACTCTTCGTCGATCGCCCGCCAGAGCCGGAAATACTCGTGGGTGTGGAGCGTCGCCCTCTCGCGGCCGAAGAGATCGGCGGGGAGCTCCGCACGTCGCAGCACGTCGGCGGGACGCAGACCGAGATCGACCAGGATCAGACGCCACCCGGGATTGATCGCATACAGCTGTGCCGCCGCCATACGGCCTCCTTTGTCTCTACGATGATAGGATCGTGGCGTCGCGCTGTCACTAGCCAAACACGCCTCCTTTCTCGCCAAAGGCGCCACGTGAAGAGGCGGCGCGACCGAGACCGGGTGGCGCGATGGGAATATCGTTTGGCGCGAGGGGCTAGTGAGTCGACGGCTCGATCATCGGATACTGGGAGTCGAACCGAGCATCAAAGGAGAAGCCGAGCCATGACCGCACAAGGCACAGCCAAACGAGTCGTATTGATCACGGGCGCATCGTCGGGGATGGGCAAAGAGACGGCCAAAACCCTCCTCGGCGAGGGCTACACCGTCTACGGCGCCGCCCGACGCGTCGCCGAGATGCAAGACCTCGCCGCCCTGGGCGGAATCCCGCTAGCGTTGGACGTCACCGACGAGGCGCAGCTCGTCGCCGCTGTGGCGGAGATCGAGGCGGCCCACGGTGGCGTCGAGATCCTGATCAACAACGCCGGATTCGCGATCGGCGGCGCGATGGAGGACACGACGATCGACGACGCCCGACG
>JAGQJP010000115.1 GCA_020430585.1 Myxococcales bacterium
GACGGGGCCCACAACGCCAGCGCCATCGAGCGGCTCGCCGAAACGCTGCGCGAGGTCGCCGCGGGACGCACGATCTGGCTGCTCGTCGGCGTCGGGATGACCAAGGGTGAGCCGCTGCCGCTCTTCGCACCGCTCCTGCCGCTCGCGGAACGAGTCTACACCTGCTCGTTCCGCAGCAAGCGCTCGCAACCCGCCGACGAGCTCGCTCGACGGCTCGCCGTCGCCCATCCCGACGTGCGCCCCCTCGGCAGCCCCGAAGCGGCGATCGACGCCCTGCGGCCGAATCTCCCGGCGGGGCATCTGCTCGTCTGCTGCGGTTCGCTCTTTCTGGTCGGGGAAGCGGGAGAGATCCTCGGCGCCACAGATTGACTTTTGACTCTCGCCGCGAGTTCGAGTAAGTTGGAGTCGACACCGCATCCCCAAACCGTCGCCGAGCAAACGATGCAGGAAAAAAAAGAGCGCACGCTCCAATTGATGAAGGAAGTTCTGAACGAAGACTACCTCCACCTCGACGTCTCGAGCTTCGAGATCCACGAGGACGCCAAGAGTGGCCGCTGTCGCATTCACTGCACGCTCCAGAGCCCGTTGGGCGAGGTGACGCACGTCGAAGGCGCGGGCGTCGGAATGATCGACGCCTTCTTCCAGGGATTCAAAGAGCGCCTGGCGCACGAGTTCCCGTCGCTGAACACGATCTCCTTCTCGGAGTTCGGCGTCAAGGCGATCATGAGCACCAAGGGCGACACCGCGGGCTCGGACGCCGTCGGCGAGGTCGAGCTGGCGGTAACCAATAGTTACGGCAGCATCTTCCGCTTCACGGCGCAGTCCCGCAGCATCAGCCGCGCCAGCCTGACGGTGACCCTCGAGGCGATGGAGTATTTCGTCAACTCGGAGCGCACCTTCTGCCGACTCTATCAGGCGCTGCAGCACTATCGCAAAGAAGGACGCACCGATCTCGTCGCCAAGTACACCGACCTTTTGAGCTCGATCGTCGAGAACACGTCCTACTCCGAGGTCATCGAGCAGATCAAACATGAGCTCCAATTCTGATCTCCCTTCGATCGACGGGCACCACGACACCGACGAATTCCCGCTGCAGCTGATCCCCCTAGGCGGATTGGACGAGGTCGGGATGAACTGCACGCTGCTCGGCTGGCGCGGCCGCTTCGTCCTGGTCGATTGCGGCAGCATGTTCCCCGATCGCAGCCAACCCGGGGTCGAATTCGTGATCCCCAATCTGCACACGATCGCGCGGTACTACCCGCGACTCGAAGGGGTGATCCTGACCCACGGCCACGAAGATCACATCGGCGCAGTCTGTCACTTGCTTCGCGCCGTCGGGACGCTCTCGATCTGGGCCACCCGCTTCACCCTCGAGCTCTTGAGACCACGTCTCGAGGCGGAGGATCTCCGATCCCGCGCGACGCTGCTCACGATCGACGCTGGTGAGACGATCGAAGCGATCGGGATCTCGATCGAGGCGATCGGAAACACGCACAGCATCCCGCAGACGATCGGCCTGGCCTTCCGCACGCCGATCGGCGTCGTTTACCACACCGCCGACTTCCGCTTCGACGAGTCCCCCCTCGACGGGCAACCGTCGAGCGCCGAGAGCGTGGAGCGGAGACTCGGTGAGCGTCCTCTGCTGCTGCTCTCGGATTCGACGAACGTGGAGGTCCGCGGCACGACACGCTCCGACCGCGAGGTCAGCGCCGCTCTCGCACCGATCTTGGCCGATCATCCCGGGCGCGTGTTCGTCACGCTCTTCGCCTCGAACATCGCACGGATTCAGGACGTGATCGACCTCAGCGTGCGCTACGATCGGCCGTTCGTCCTCTCAGGGCGGCGCATCGTCGCCAACTGCGAAGCGGCGCGAGAGCTCGGCCTGATGCACTGGCCCGACTCCGAGCGGATCGCCGTCGAGCGACTCGAGCGCGTCGATGACAGCCGCGCGACGATCGTCGTCACGGGCAGTCAGGGCGAGGCGAACAGTGAGCTGGACCGGATCGCCGCCGACCGACACAAACACATCACGCTGCGGGAGGGCGACCTCATCGTCTTCTCGAGCCGGGTGATCCCGGGGAACGAGCGGGAGATCTTTCGTCTGATGAACGCGATCTCGAAACGCGGCGCTCGCGTCCTCTACGAGCGCGTCGCCCCCGTCCACGGCTCGGGCCACGCCTGTCGCGGCGAGTTGGAGGCGTTGTTGCGCACCCTCGCGCCGCGCTTTTTCGTGCCGATGCACGGCGAACACCGTTTCCTCGCTGAGCACGTGCGTCTCGCCCGTAGCTGTGGCGTGGAGGCGGCCTGGCTCGCGCGCAACGGAGACGTGTTCGGCGTCAACAGCGAGGGGCTGCGCCGCCTCGGGACGGTCGACGCCACGCCACTGTTCGTGCGCGGAAATCGGATCGAGACCGCCGATGACGCGCTGCTCAGAGAGCGACGCGGGCTGGCCTACAACGGCGTGCTCGCCGCTCATCTCCGCATCGGAGGCTCGCCATCAAAAGCTGCGACCGAGATTCGCCTGCAATCGTCGGGCTTTCTCGACGCGAACGACCCGCTGCTAGCCTCTGCCAAGCGCTATCTCGCCGAGACGCTCGAGCTTCCTGCGGCGACGGCACCCGATGAGCTCGAGTCTCTCATCGTCGCCGCGCTGCGCCGCTTCTTTCGCAAAGCGATCGGCGTCAAGCCCGTGGTGCTCGCCTTCGTCGACGTCGACGATCGGGCGAACGCAGAAACAGTAGAACGCAACGAAGAGGACGAGGGCCGATGCACGTCGAATTCCTGAAGAGCGTCGCCGCGCCTCTAGACTATCCCTCGTACGGGATGCCCGAGATCGCCTTCGTCGGGCGCTCGAACGTCGGAAAATCGAGCATGCTCAACACGCTCGTTGCGGTGCGCCGACTCGCGTTCGTCTCCAGCCAACCGGGTCGAACGCAGCTGATCAACTACTTCCGCATCGCCAAGCGCTGGATTTTCGTCGATCTACCGGGCTACGGCTACGCCAAGGTGCCGCTCAGCGTGAAAAAGAGCTGGCAAGAGCTGATCGAGGGCTATCTCGTTCAACGATCGGCTCCGAAGCTGGTGCTGCTACTGCTCGATGCGCGGCGTGACGTCAAGGACGACGAGCGGCAACTGCTGCTCTGGCTGGAGACCTACCGCCTCCCCTGGGCCGTCATCTTGACCAAAGTCGACAAATTGAAGAAGAATGAGCGTCTGACGCGTCAAACAAAACTGGCGCGTGAGCTCGGTCTTCCCCGAGAGGCGGTGACGCTCTTTTCGGCGCTGACGCGCGAGGGCCGAGACGAGGTCTGGCAGCTGATCGAATCGTTCAGTGATCCGCTGGTGCCGAGCTGAGGGGGCGCCGGCGGATCCGCGCACAAGCGCGGAGAGGAGCAGCGACGTGGAGCAGGGTCTCAAAGATTTTCGACCTCGATTCAAGGGCTTCTTCGACCTCACGCGCTATCGCGTCAACGACATCTTGCTCGTCTCGAGCCTCTACGACTCGTTCATCCTCGAAGAAGATGGCCAGCTCGTCGAGCGAATTTTCTCGGACTATATCAACCTGAACATCAGCCCGCCACCGCGGATCACGCGGGTCGCCTCGACCGAAGAGGCGCTGCGGGTGTTGGACAAGCGTCACTTCGACCTCGTCGTGGCGATGAGCCGCCTCGGCGGGCCCGACGTCTTCGCGTTCGGCCGCAGCGTCAAAGAGAAGCGGCAGGATCTGCCCGTAATCCTGTTGACCTTCAAGAGCCCGGCGTTGAACGAGATCGTCTCGCGGGGCGACAAGACAGGGATCGATCGCGTCTTCGTCTGGAGCGGTGATTCGCAGATCTTCCTGGCGATCATCAAGAGCATCGAGGACCGCCACAACGCGCGCTACGACTCGGCGGCGGGAAACGTGCAGGTGATCATCCTCGTCGAGGATTCACCGCTCTACTACTCGTCGATGATTCCGATCATCTACGCCGCGGTCGTCAGACAGACCCGGGCATTGATGGACGAAGGGCTGAACCACGCCGACATGCTGCTGCGGCTGCGGGCGCGCCCGAAGATCCTCTTGGCCCAGACGTACGAAGAGGCGACCGAGCTGATCGCCCACTACAAGAACTATCTCCTCGCCGTGATCTCCGACGTTCGTTTTCCGCGCCGTGGCGAGCTCGACGCCGAGGCGGGCTTCCGCTTGATCGAAGCGCTCAAGAGGGAGACGCCCGACCTGCCCGTTCTGCTGCAGTCTGCGAACGCCGAGAACGAAGGACAGGCGCACACCCTCGGCGCCTACTTTCTGCACAAGACCTCGAATCGCCTGCTCCAGGAGCTCTCGGAGTTCTTCCTGAACAACTGCGGCTTCGGCGACTTCGTCTTTCGGATTCCCAACGGCGTCGAGGTCGGGCGGGCTACGACGATGCGCGACATGGAGCGGATGCTCGAGCAGATCCCCGACTCGTCGATCGAGTTTCACGCCCTGCGCAACCACTTCTCCCACTGGCTGATCGCCCGCGGCGAGATCCACCTCGCGCAGCGGATTCGGCCACTCAAGACCTCGGATTTCAAAACGATCGATGGGCTGCGACGCTTTCTGATCGAGGCGATCGAGGAGAGCCGCGAAGAGAAGCAGCGCGGCGTCGTGACCTGGTTCCACCGCGAGCGCTACGATCCGAAGAACCGTTTCATGCGCATTGGAGGCGGTTCCCTCGGCGGGAAGGGGCGCGGGATCGCCTTTCTGAACACGCTGATCCAACAGAGCGCGCTGAACAAGCTCTTCCCGAAGGTGAAGATCCACATTCCCCCGACGGTGGTGCTCGGAACCGAGATCTTCGACAGCTTCATCGCCAACAACGATCTCTACCAGCAGGTCCTCGAGAGCGAGCACGACCAGACGATCGCCCAGCGCTGTCTCAACACCCCGCTTCCCGACGGGATCATGGCCGATCTACAGGTGCTGCTCTCCAACGTCGGGCAGCCACTGGCCGTGCGCTCTTCGAGCCTGCTCGAGGACTCGCACTTTCTCCCGTTGGCGGGGCTCTACCGGACCTATCTGTTGCCGAACAACCACCCCGAGTTGGGCGTGCGCGTCGAGCAGTTGGCCCGGGCGATCAAGCTGGTCTACGCCTCGACGTTCTACCAGGGCCCGAAATCCTACGTCCGCGGCTACGCGCAGCGCATCGAGGAAGAGAAGATGGCGATCGTCGTCCAGCAGCTGGTCGGTTCCCAGCACGACGCGACGTTCTACCCGACCTTCTCCGGGGTAGCCCAATCCCTCAACTACTATCCGCTGCCACCGATGGGGGCGACCGACGGCGTCGTCAGCCTGGCCCTCGGTCTGGGTCGAACCGTCGTGGAGGGCGAGCGATGTCTCTGGTTCAGCCCGTCCTTTCCGCGTATTCTGCCGCAGTTCGCGGACGCCCGGGCGGCGCTCGAGAATTCGCAGCGCCAATTCTACGCCCTGGACATGTCCCGCCCGATCTTCGCGATCTTCGGCGACGACAGCGCCACGTTGACCAAGCTCGAGCTCGCCGACGCCGAGCGCCACGGCACGCTCGCCCAGCTCGGCGGCGTGGTGGACGAGGACGGGATCGTGCGCGACGGAATCCATCGAAACGGCGTGCGGATCGTCAACTTTGGCCACCTGCTCAAGAGCGAGGAGTTTCCCGTGGCCGAGCTGACCAAGCTGCTGCTCGAGATCGGCAAGATCGGGATGGGCTGCGACGTGCAGATGGAGTTCGCCGCCAATCTGGCGAGCGCCGAGAGCGACGGCGCCCACGAGCTCGGGTTGCTGCAGATTCGCCCGCTGATCGTCACCCGGCCGACGGGCGAGTCTTCCTTCGATTTCCGGCGCACGGACGATGCGCTCTGCTTGAGCTCCCGCGCCCTGGGCAATGGGACGATCGGCGGGATCCGCGACATTCTGCTCGTACGCGAGGACCGCTTCGACAAGACGAAGACGCGCCAGATCGCCCGCGAGATCGAGCAGTTCAATCACACGATCGATCGACCGCTGTTGTTGATCGGCCCTGGACGCTGGGGCACGGCTGACCGCTTCTTGGGGATCCCCGTACGCTGGGAACAGATCTCCAACGCGCGGGTGATCGTCGAGACCGACCTGCCGGGCTTCACGATCGATCCCTCCTTCGGGGCGCACTTTTTCCACAACGTCGTCTCGCTGCAGATGGGCTACCTGACGATCGGGCGACAGAACGAGTTGGATTTCCTCGACCGTGGCTGGCTCCACGAGGCCGACGCGATCGCCCAGACCGATTTCGTGCGCCACATTCGCCTCTTCCATCCGCTCGACATTCGCATCGACGGGCGCAATCGCCACGCGATCATTCGGAGAAGCGCATGAACGGCGAAATCGAGCTGATTCGTGGCGATATCACCACCCTCGGGTGTGACGCGATCGTCAACGCCGCCAACTCGAGCCTCCTCGGCGGAGGCGGCGTCGACGGGGCGATCCACCGGGTCGCAGGGCCCGAGCTCCTCGCCGAGTGCCGCGCCCTCGGCGGCTGCGAACCCGGCGGGGCGAAGTTGACCGCTGGCTACCGCCTGCCTGCGCGCTTCGTGATCCACACCGTCGGTCCGATCTTCGGTGACGGCACGGCGGACGAAGACGAGACCCTGCGCGACTGCTACGCCAACAGCCTGGCTCTGGCGGCGAGCGCCGGGATCGAGAGTATCGCCTTTCCGGCGATCTCGACGGGCGCCTACGGCTTTCCGATCGAGCGCGCGACGAGGATCGCCATCGCCGCCGCGAAACGCTGGCTCGACGGCGAGCGCCCACCGCGACGGATCATCTTCTGCTGTTTTTCGGAGACGGATCGGCAGGTCTACGCGCGTCTGCTCGGCGACAGCGCCTGAGATGAGCGATCGTCGTCAGACGACGCCCTGGTCGAGCATCGCGTTGGCGACTTTGAGGAACCCCGCGATGTTCGCGCCGGCGACGTAGTTCCCCGGTACGCCATAGTACTCGGCGGCGGCGAGGGAGTTGCGATGGATGTCGCTCATGATCACGCGCAGGCGCTGATCGACTTCGTCGCGTGTCCAGCTAAGGCGCATCGAATTCTGCGACATCTCGAGACCCGAGACCGCGACGCCGCCAGCGTTCGCCGCTTTGCCTGGCCCGAAGAGAATCCCCTTGTCGAGAAAATGCTCCACCGCCTCGGGCTCAGAGGGCATGTTCGCGCCCTCGGCCACGCAGACACAGCCGTTTTCGAGCAACGTGACCGCGTCGGTCCCGGAGATCTCGTTCTGGGTCGCGCAGGGGAGCGCGACGTCGCACTTCGCCTTCCAGGGCCGCTCACCCTCCCAGTACGGGCAGCCGTATTTCTCGGCGTACGCGTGAATCCGCCCGCGCCGCACGTTCTTGAGATGCATCACGAACTCGAGCTTGGCCCCGTCGATGCCCGCGGGATCGTAGATCGAGCCGTCGGAGTCGGAGAAGGTGACGACCTTCGCCCCGAGCTCGATTGACTTCTGCGCCGCATACTGGGCGACGTTGCCTGAGCCCGAGATCGTCACGACCTTACCGGATAGGCTCTCCTGCCGGGTCTGCAACATCTGCTGCGCAAAGTAGACGCAGCCATACCCCGTCGCCTCGGGTCGTATCTTGCTGCCGCCCCAGTTCAGCCCCTTGCCCGTCAAGACCCCTTCGAAGGCATTGCGCAAGCGCTTGTACTGGCCGAAGAGGAAGCCGACCTCGCGGCCACCCACACCAATGTCCCCCGCCGGGACGTCGGTGTCCGGCCCGATGTGGCGAAACAACTCGGTCATGAAGCTCTGGCAGAAACGCATCACCTCGGATTCGGACTTCGCCTTCGGGTTGAAGTCGGAGCCGCCCTTGCCACCCCCCATCGGCAACGTCGTCAGGCTGTTCTTGAAGACCTGCTCGAAGCCGAGGAACTTGAGAATGCCGAGGTTGACGCTGGGATGGAAGCGCAGCCCGCCTTTGTAGGGACCGATCGCGCTGTTGAATTGCACCCGAAACCCGCGGTTGACCTGCACGTCGCCTCGATCGTCGATCCAGGGGACGCGAAAGATGATCACCCGCTCGGGCTCGACGATGCGCTCGAGAATCTTCGCGCTGCGAAACTCTGGGTGCTTCTCGAGCACGACCTCGAGCGACTCGAGGACCTCGTGTACCGCCTGATGAAACTCTGGCTCACTCGGGTTTTTCGCCACGACTTGAGCGATGATCTGTTCGGTGTATCCAGCCATCCCCCCGCTCCTTCGACTCGACGGCGCACCGCTCGCACGCAAAACCGCCGCTTCGACGGATCGAGCGCTCGCCAGGTGACGTTGATCGTGCCTAACGATATCAAATCGAGGGTCGTCGGAAAAGCTGGAAACGCGAGAGGACGTGTCGACCGTGAGAATGCGGCTACTTGGCCTGGACAGCGGTGATATTGAGGTTGATCATCACGCTCTGGGCGACTTTCTTGCCCAGCACCGACGGAACCTTGACGCCGTAGTCGGCGACCTTGATCGGGAACGAGGCTTTGATCCGCAGAAGATCGCCGAAGACTTTGAAATTCTTCAGCTCAGGGGTCCACTTGTAGAACGCGACGACGATCGGAACCTTGATCGTCTTGGAGACGCCCTTGATCGTCAGCGTGCCGTGCACCGTTCCCTTGAGCTTCTTGCCCGGAACGAGGGCGCCCCGGCCGACGACCTTCTCGATCGAGAACGTCGCCTTCGGATGCGTCTTGGCATCGAGGAATTTCGCGCTTCTCAGGTGTGCATCGCGCATGTCGATACCCGTGCGGAAGGTCGCCGCGTCGACCACGATCTGGCCCTTGACCGTCGTCGCGGGCTTCTTGGGATCGATCGTGAGGCTGCCGCTGACCTTGCTCGTCGTCCCGACGATCGTCTCGAGCATCGCGTCGGACGTGAAGGAGACGCGGCTCATCCCAAAGCTGTGTACGTTGAATTTGAGCTCGGCGGCGTGACCGCCCGCGCTCACCAACAGCGCGACGACAACGGTGACGATTCGAACGAACATAGAGACCTCCGTGATCATTTCGCGTTCGGGTCGCCCTGTTTGTCGAGCAAGCGATCGAGATCGTCGAGTTTCTTCTTCTCGTTGCGCTGCTGCTCGACCCAAACGGGGTCGCGCCGAAACATCTTGTAATAGATCGTGACCCCGACGAGAACGCCGAGGAGCAACAAGACGAGCACCAACCACTTGGCGTTCTTCTTCAACCATTCCATAGCATGACCCTAACGTGGCGACCTATAAGTCGCAAGCAGATAAAGTGGCTGGGATCTATCTAGAAAACAGATTAGTAGCGCGGCTTCTTCCGCTTCTTGAGGCTGGGCTTGCGCACGCTGAAGCGCGTCAGCGTGTGGGTCACCTGCATCAGCCCCTCGGGCGTGCGCGCCTTGAGCTCGATCTTGAGGATACCGCTCTTGAAATCGACCCAGTAGATGCGTTGGATCCGTCCGGCGAGCTGCTGTTGCTGGAAGGTCTTGATGTAATTGAAGGTTCCCGCTGGGACTCGAAACTCCCGCAACCCGCCCGAGCGATAGGTCTCCCGCTTGTCGCGACGGTGGCTCCAGGTCTTGATCCCGACGCTCCACTGCATCAGAGGGGGCCGCCGATGCAACCAGCGGCTGGCGTCGCCGCGGCTGAATTTGTCGCGCCCCCGTGTTTCGTACAGCGAGCCGAGGTAGGTCATGTAGGTCTTGAAGTAGCGCCGCGGCGGAATCACCACTCCGTTCTGTTTCACGTTCACTGCGATCTTGGCGATCCGAATTCGGCCCCAGTTCTCGACGGCGAGCACCTCGTGCTCTTCGATCCAGCTGCTGTTCTGCTCGGGGCGTGGCCCCACCTGCTCCACCCGATAGGTCCAGCTGTTGCCCACGGTCCGCAGGAAACCATAGTAGATCCGTTCGGTCTCCGCCGAGAGCGGCGCTCCCCATAGGACCACGGCGACGACGCCGATCCACGCCGCGCGACGGGCCCTCGATCGCCCCGCAGCCCTCACCAGCGCACCCGATGGTCTTCGCAGACACCGAACAGACCGTCGATATCGATCGATTCGTCGTCGAGCTCGACGGTGCCATGGAAGGTGCCGAAGGGTTGATGAAACTGGGAGCGCGCGACGATGAAGTCGATCAGCTCCTTGCGCTCACCTTGTGGGCGAAACTCGAGGTCGACCCGTCCATCGGTGGTTCGAATCCGCCACGGACGTAGATGATCGACAGCATCGAACTCGAAGCGAACCGCCGACAGGAGGTGCAGCTTGTGATCGAGCCAGAAGGCGCATTCGTTATAGCGCTCGTCGTCCTCGTTGACGTTGTGCGTCAAGTTGACGGCGAGAACGCGCCCCGACGCGTCGCGTCCCGCGAAGGTCGCCCACTTCCACCACATCGATGCGGGATAGAGCGCCTTGTGCTCGTCGAGCAGGGCGACGCAGCCTTCTTTGTCGCATCGTATCACGCGGTCGCCGACATGAATTTCGCCGCTCGCTCGCAGCGGACATTTGATCGTGTAGTTCGTGCGGCCCGCCCCCACAGGAAGCACGGCGATCAGCGGCTCTATGCTCTCGAGATCGAACCCGAGCTCGAGCTCGGCCGCCATTTTGGGGGTCGTCCCTCGCGCGGGGACCTCCATCGAGACGCGATAGCTCTTTTGATCGAGGTGGTTGTGAAGGTGCGCGAAGATCCCGTCGGCGTTGAAAAACCCGTGGTGATCCCAACAGTTCTCCGGCAGCTTGCGCCCACCGATGAAGGAGCGCGCGTTGCGCTCGACGAAGCTCCCGCTCTGGCGATCGACGAAGTAGGTGAAAAACGTTCCGACGTACTTCACGTCGACGATCGCCATCCCGAAGTAGAAGTCGGGGCCGATGATCCCGACGTGTTGAAACTCCTTGAGCCGAGAGCGCACGAGGCCACGGGGCATCGCCGCGCCATAGAAGGGAAAGGTCGCCGAGGCGAGATTGAGCGTCTGGAACGGTCGCTCGAAGACGCCGTAATGCGCGCTGCCGTCTGCGGCGACGGGTGTCGAAGGGGTGGGAAGTCGGTCTCGCTTGGCGATCATCTCGGGCTCCTTCGTGTTCGGCGCCATTGTATACAGATTCCGCCCCTCGGACAAGGCTGGAACACACCACGCTGCGCTCGGTCGCCGCGCTCGCGTCGCCGCGCTCACGCCCCGCGGCTCGAGCCCCGCTCGGGGCCGTCACAGCGCTCTCGCCCCTCGGCTCGAGTCCCGCTCGGGGCGCCCGATCGATCAGCGCAGCTTGTCGTAGTAGTTGAATGGCCGCATCGCACCGTCGGCGACATCGAGCACCATCAAGTGGATGTGACAGGGGCGAGGCTTCTTGAACCCGCTGGCCCCGACGGTACCGATGACCGCGCCTGCGGTGAGAAGCTGCCCGAGATGCACGTCGACGCGATCGAGGTGCGCATAGTAGAAGAGCTTGTCGAGGTGGGGGTTGTAGATCCAGACGTAGCGCCCACCTCGCGGTTTCCCGGGCGAGAAGCGCAGATTGACGGCGATCACGACACCCGGCACCATCGCCAATGCCCGGACGGGCTTCGACGTGCGATCGTCCCGACAATCGCGGTTGCGGTCGTGAATGAACAGGTCGTGCGCGGGATGACCGCCGTGGCGGTTGCCGTCGTAGAAGTCGTAGGGCGGTGAGGGCCGCTTCGGACGAAAGCCCTTCCCTCGACCGCCGACGTTGAAACGCCGCGCGCCCCCCTCGATCGGGAAGTGCCAGATCGACGGGACCCGGCGCCCCTCAAGCCGCGGGCCATACGTCACGCGGATCTTCTTCAACATCTCGAGCAGCCGTTGGCGCGCCGCTCTGCGCCCCAGTCGACCAAACATCACGTCGCGCTCGAAACGGTCGAAGTCCTGGAGCAACCGCGGCACGGGGGCGGCGCTCGAGACCGAGCTCACGGCGCATGGAGCGGCCAGCAGACAAAGCCCCAGCGCGATATGCCATCTTCGTGTTTTCACTCGACTCCTTGTTCGCGGCCGAAGGGACGGCGGGCCCCGATCCCGCGTTCCGCTGCCGGGCGCGATCGCCTTTGACAACGCGTCGTCGCCTCGCTATTGTGCCCAAACGATGGACCTCAACGACCCAGCGCGACTCGAATGGGCGATGGAGCTCGCGATCGCCGAAGCCGAGCGCGCAGCGCGAGAGGGCGAAGTCCCCGTGGGCTGTGTGATCCTCGATCGCTCGGGCCTCGTCGTCGGGCGAGGATACAACCGACGAGAGATGGATCAAAGTCCCCTGGCCCACGCCGAGATTCTCGCCATCGCCGAGGCGAGCGCCCGGCTCGGGAGCTGGCGGCTCGTCGACACCACGCTCATCGCCACGCTGGAGCCTTGCGTGATGTGCAGCGGAGCGATCATCCAGGCCCGAATCCCGCGGCTGGTCTACGGTTGCCTCGACCCCAAGGGCGGCGCGATCGCCAGCCTCTATCGCATCGCCGACGATCCCCGCCTGAACCATCGCGTCGAGATCGTCTCCGCGGTCGCCGAGGAGCGCTGCAGTCGGCTCCTCACCTCGTTCTTCGGCGATCTGCGCGAACGCAAACGAAAACGAAATCGAAACGATTGAGCGACCGGTAGCTCACTGCACCTTCACCCGAAAGCGATCGAGGAGCTCGGCCCGCAGCGCCTGGAGCTGCGCCTGCGATAGACGCACGTCGACGAGGGCGCGCAAGCGCTTGACCCGCGCGTCCTCCAGCTCTTGCTGGTGCTGCAGATGCTCCTGATAGGTCATCTTACCGAGCTTGAGCAGCTCGTTGGCCGTCTCGAGCTTTCGCGTCGAGAGGCGCAGCAGCACATCGCTCACGCGGACACGTTTCTGGCTCAGGTCGAGGTTCCGCACCGCCTTGGAGACTTGAGCGTACAGCTCGCGCCGCAGAATCTCAGAGTCCGTGTCGAGTTTCTGCTCTTGGAGCTGATTGCGCCGATAATTCGCCTTCGCCAGATCATTCCCCAGCGGCATGCTGAAGCTCAGCATCACCTCGAGGTAGCCCGCCTTGAACTTGAAGAGGCTCTCGAGGTTCCGTCCATAGTTCGTTCCCAGTCCGTTCTGACCGACGGTCACCGAGAGGTCGAGGGAGGGCCACTTGTCCAAGCGGCTCTTCTTGGTCAGGACGCGCTGGCGTTCGCTCTGCATTTTGTAGACCAGTAGGCCATAGTGCTGGCTCAGCGTCTTCTCGATCGAGGACTTCAGGTCGGCGCCGACCTGGATGGGTGTCGGTTTGTCGACAGCGGTCGTGTCGGGACCGAGCACCGACGTGCCGATCACCTTTCGCAACGTCTCGCGAGCGTTCGTCAAATTGTTCTCGGCGGTCAAGAGCGCCTCTTCGCGTTGCGCGACGAGGTGTTTCGCGCTCAGTAGATCGGTCTCGGTCAATTGTCCCGCCTTCATCCTCGCATCGGTGTCGCGCTCCTGGACTTTGGAGACCTCGAGGGCAGACTTCTTGATCTGTAGGTCCTCCTGGGCGAAGACGAGCTCCCAGTAGGCCGTCACCGCGTCGAGGACGACCTGATTGACGGCGTCGCTCTTTCGCAACCATTCGATATCGCGGTTCTTCCGCGCCGCGACGGTGTCGGCACGATTGTAGAACAGACCGAAGCCCTTGAGAAAGTTCTGCGTCGCCGTGACGTGCCAGTTGCCCGTGAACCAGCGATTCTGAAGGTAGAACGACGAGCTGCGGTAGACGTAGGCGTCGTTGAAGCCGAGCTCGATCTTCGTCCCCGAGACGAATCTCTTCGAGACGCTCGCGCCCCAGAGCAGGTCCTCGGTACGTGACAGACTGAAGGCCTTGCTCGTCAAGTCGGTGCCCGCGTCGAAACGACTGAACGACGGCATGTCGTTGTTGGAGAACGAAACCTGCGCATTGAGCAGCCAGTCGAACGGGCCGAGCGTACCCTGCACGTCGGTCTCGGCGATCTGGACCTGGATCTGCTTGGAGAGCACCGTCGGATTTCGACGCACGGCCATCTGGACGCACTGTTCGAGGCTCAGCGGCCGGCTCTGTGCAGGCGCTCCGAGCCCGACCAACGAGAGCACCGCGAGGGTCGCGGCGAAGCGAGGCAGAGGACAAGCTATGGCCAGCAGTGTGCGTTTCATTCGGTTCCACCTTCTTTCCGTATCGCGCAGGGGACGCAACGACCGCGTCACCACACGCCGATGTGTCGATATGGGTTACGGTCGAGTCTCGTTCAATAAATCTTCCGAATTTCCGAGCCGTGAAAGTAGTGCTTGAGAATCTCGGCGAAGCCCTTCCCCGCCTGGGCCATCGAGATCGCTCCGGTCTGACACATCCCAACGCCATGGCCGTATCCGCCGCCGACGAAGAGAAAC
>JAGQJP010000116.1 GCA_020430585.1 Myxococcales bacterium
AGCACGTGTCCTTCGCAGAACAGCGCCAACACCAAGAGGTCGACGACCGCCTCCTGTCCGACCACAATCTTGGCGATCTCTTTCTTGATCGCCCCAACCAACCGCTCGATCGTCTGCAAATCCACGTTCGTCCCCCTCTGAGTCGGCTCAACCGCCGAAGTCCTTCAAGATCCCGGCCCTCCAGCGCTGGATCTGTTGCGCCAATCGCCGATATCGTTTTTCGTCGCGCCCCTTCTCGGGCAAAGCCGCGACTTCACGCGAAATCGCGACGATGTCCTCTTCTACGCCACGAGCCTTGGCGATCGCAGCGAGCTCTCGCCCGTCGGCACCTACACCGAAGAGCGACGCCGCATCTCGGAGCGCGATCTCGAGATACCGTCTGAGCGAATAGCCATAGAACCGGCCCATCTCGAACAATCGCGCCGCATTTTCGATCAGAGTCTCCTTGCCTCGCGATAGCTCCGGCGGATCGGGTACGATCTTGCCGAAGCGACGCAGCCCGGCCCAGATCGCTAGCGCTGCGACGAGAAGGAGGTGGCCGAGCAGCAGCACCAGCGGGAAGCGGAAAAGCTCGCTCCAGAACCCGGCAGAGCCGGTGTACCCATGCACCGTCTCGTCGAACACGATCGAACGCACCGGAAACCAGCGCTGAAGCATTTCATAAACGGCGAGCGCGTTCTTGTGCAGCCCGGCGTTGTTGAGCAGATCAGGATCCGAAAGCACGAAGAGCGTACCGCTCGAGTTCACGGCCAGCAGCATCCCCTTGGCGCTAGAGACCAGCGGCGTCAGCTCCGCGCACGCCGAGTCGATGAGTTGGGGCACTGGCAACGTCAGGGGGTGCCCGTCGCCGGCGGCCCAGGTCATCGTCCCTGCGTCTTTGGGACGTCGGACTCGACAGTCTCTCTCGTTGTTCGGTTTGACGTCGATCCCAGGTCGGGCGAAAATCGCAGCGTTGAGAGCTGCCACCGTCTCCGAGACGGGCACAGGCTTCAAGCCGGTGGCCCAGCCTTCGTGTTTGGGATGTCGGGTGACGATCCATTTGGGCAAGACCACGAGCGCGCGGCCGCCCTTTTCGGTCACGCGTGCGAGCCAGCGCGAGAGCGCCGCGAACCCGAGCTTCTTGTCGATGTACGGCTCGGCGAATACCGCCAACCAGCTCGATTGTTCCCAGCTCCGCAGAATTCCGCGCCTCGATGAGAACGTGTGATAGCCCCACGCGTTCGTCGTGAGGCGAAACGCGCGGAATCCGACGGCAGAGTAGCTGAAGCTATCGTTCTGATAGGGCTCGGGGCCCTTCTCTGACAACATGATCAGAAGAATAGCGGCGATAAGAGAAGCCGCTCCGGCGCCTGCCAGAATCAGCGCCGTTCGCCGCTTCACGTTGCACCTCCGCTTTCCATGCGCGTTCCCCGAGGCTGCGGTTCGAGCGCCGCCGCCCATTGGGCAATCTCGCGATGGGCGCCTCGACAGGCCGTGAGCTGCTCGACTGACGTCGGACGGCGAGCGAACACCTCGGACTCGGCATGTCGCAGCAGCAGTCGCAGCGGCTCGGTGAGCGGCGGCGCCACGGACACGGTGCGCACCATTTCGCGGCCTGTCAGCGATGCGGGGAGCTGGACCGCAGCCCGCTCCCGAACCAACGCGATCGCAGAGACGAACAACCCGTGCGCCGTCTCGAGGTCGGGAGGCCGCTCTTCCCCAGCCTCGCGGTCCGACGTCGCGATGACGTTCTCGGGCGCGCTCTCCCGCGCCCGGCGCGCGAGCCAGAGACCGAGCGCGATGAGGAGCGCCACGGCAAACACGCCGAGGACCATCAGCGCTAGCGTGCGCAGGATACCGAAGGATGGGCTAGCGTCGACCGATGGCGGACGAGTCGCGGTCGTCCGACGCTTCCGCATCGGTCGAAGATCCATCCTCCACCTTCCTGCGGCACCGGAGGGAAGTCTGCGTTGATAATGCCCGTCGGCGTAAACCCCTCGCGCGCGGGCCAACGCGTCGGCGGAGCTCAGCCGCTTCGCCGCCACGCTCGGGCACGCGAGCGCGGCGACACAGCCGAGTATCAATGTCGGCAACCACCGACGCCGGTCCAGTCCCACGGCTCGCCCTCCGAATCAGACGCGAATACGGCAGCGTTGACAGCGCCGTCAGCGCAGAACTATACTAGCTTCGCGAATCACAGAATGTCCACAACGAAAATCAACTATAGAGGTTTTGGGGAGAAGGGTGACGCGATGGAGTTCACGTGGGGGTCGGTCGTTTCCCAGGCGTTCGGTGTCTACTTCAAGCGCTTTGCGACGTACTTCTTGATCGCGCTCGTCGCTTCGATCCCATCGCTGCTCGCCTCGATCGCGATGCGATCGGTGACGGTGGCGGCCGGTGAGACTGGCACGCTACTGGTCTATCGCTTGATCCAGACCCTGGCGTGGCTACTCTCCCAAGGGCTGGCAGCGGGGATGGTGGTCTCGACCGTCTTCGGCCAGCTCCAGGGCAAGACGGTGAGTCTCGGCGACGCGCTGCGCACGGGGGTCTCGTTCGCGATGCCGGTGATGCTCGTGGTGTTTGTCTCCGCGCTGTTGATCACCGTCGGGTTCGCGCTGCTGTTGATTCCGGGATTGATCTTCCTTTCGATGCTCTACGTCGCGACGCCAGCGCTGATCGCCGAGAAGCTGAGCGTCGGCGGCGCATTCTCCCGCAGCGCCGAGCTGACCAAGGGTCTGCGAAACCACGTCGTCAGTGTTCCGTTCGCGCTGGGTCTTCTCGCCCTGATCATCTTCTGGGCCTTGGCAAGAGCGGTTGACGAGACGACACCGGGCCACTTCCTGCTGTCGGAGCTCATCTCGACGGTCTTCGTTGGCTTGAACGGTGTCGCCGCCGCAGTGAGCTACCACCGCTTGCGGCGCATTCGCGACGGTCTCGACGAGGACTCGTTGGCCGCGGTCTTCGACTAAGACGCCGTCGGGTATCGACGATCCGACTCGCTCGTCGAGGGCCGGAGCGTCCGCCCACCCGTTGCGCTCCAGATTAGCGACCTTCCAGGTGTTTGCTCAGAAAGCGGTAGGACTCGGTAAGCCGTTGCGTCAGCTCGGTGGCGATGCGGTGCTTTTCCGGGTCGGTGTTGTGCATGTCGGGATGGTACTTTCGCATCAGCTTTCGCCACGAGGTCTTGACCTCGTCTTTCGAGGCGCCCAGCGGTAGCTCGAGGTTGGCGTAGTGTTTCGCCAGCTCGGAGCGCGGGTCGTGGGCTCGCGCCTGCTGTTTGGCGCGCTCGTACTGCTTGCGGGCATCCTCGGCGCGGCGCTGCCAGGCCTCTTGCTCTTGTCGGAAGCGCTCTTTCACGCGTACACGCCAGCTCTCGGAGGCCTTGTGGTCGCGGGGCTCGTCGCTGCGGTCGCGATGATCGTCGGCGGCTCGCGCTTCGTCGCGGCGCGCATCCTTCGGACGGTGGGGCCCGTCGCTGCCACGGCGCGCTTCCTCATCGCGACGCAGCTCCTCTTCGGCCTGCTGCTCTGCGAGGTCGGGGTTCTTTTTCGCCTGCTTCTCGATGAAATCGTTGATCTCCGCCCGTGCCAGGCGAACCATGCGATCGAAGATGTTCATGGGACGCATTCTACCCGATGCGCGGCGTCGTATCCAAGCAAACTTTGACCGAGCGCGCCCGCGGTGGTAGTTTGGGCGAATGGACGAGCTGCGAATGTTCGAGGCCTATCTGCGCCACGAGCGAGGCCTCTCCGATCACACGCTACGCGCCTATCTGCGCGACGTGCAGGCGTTTTTCGCGTTCCTCGCCAGCGCCGAGCGGGAGCATCGATCGGCGGCCGAGGTTGACAGCGCCGATCTGCGTGCATACCTTGCGCATCTGTTCCGACGCAACCGAGCCGTGACGGTCGCGCGGAAGCAGTCGTCGTTGAAGGCGTTTTTTCGATTTCTCGTCAAGCGCGGCGTGCGCTCGGAGAACCCGATGCAGGCGATCCAGAGTCCGAAAGTCGAGCAGCGCATCCCCGGTTTTCTCGGCGAGCGAGAAGCCGAGAAGCTCGTCGAGGCGCCGCAGGGGCAGAGCGTGCTGTCGACGCGCGAGCGGGCGATGCTCGAGCTGCTCTACGCCAGCGGGCTGCGGGTCTCGGAGCTGGTCGGGATCGAGCTCAACCACCTCGATCTGGCGCAGCACCTCGTGCGCGTTCTCGGCAAGGGGGGTAAGGAGCGGATCGTGCCCTTCGGCCAGGCGGCCCACGACGCGCTCCTGGCCTACCTGCGCGAACGTCGCACCCTGCTCCGCGCCAAAGGCGCAGATCCGCACGAGTGCGCGCTGTTCCTCAACCATCGCGGACGGCGCTTGACGGCGCGAAGCGTCGGGCGGATTCTCGCGCGACTCGGCCTCGAGAGTGGCGTGATGCGCCGCGTGCACCCGCACATGCTGCGCCACAGCTTCGCCACGCACATGCTCGATCGCGGAGCCGACATTCGCTCGATTCAAGAGCTCCTCGGCCACGCCAGCCTCTCGACGACGCAACGTTACACGCACCTGAGCATCGAGACGCTGCTCGAGGTGTATCACAACGCGCACCCACGGGCCGGCGCGCGACCGGATGACGACCCGAGCGATCATTGAACGACCCCGTTGATGGCCGCGACGAGTGAAGGAGTGAGCCGATGGAAGCGATGCGCGGAACGACGATTCTCTGTGTGCGGCGCGGCAATCACGTCGTATTGGCTGGCGATGGGCAGGTCAGCCTGGGCTCGACCGTGATGAAGCGCGGCGCCCGCAAGGTCCGCCGTCTGCACGACGATCGCGTGTTGACGGGTTTCGCGGGCTCGACCGCCGACGCCTTCACCCTCTTCGAGCGCTTCGAGGCCAAGCTCAAGGGGTTCAACGGAAACATCGTCCGCGCCGCCGTCGAGTTGGCGAAGGAGTGGCGTCTGGACAAAGCCCTGCGCCGCCTCGAGGCGCTGCTGTTGACGGCGGACCGTGAGAAGACGCTGATCATCTCGGGGACCGGAGACGTGATCGAGCCCGACGAGGACGTCGCCGCGATCGGCTCGGGGGGGGCCTACGCCCTCGCTGCGGCGCGCGCTCTGCTCGAGAACAGCGAGCTCGACCCGCGGACGATCGCCGAGAAGTCGATGAGCATCGCCGCCGATATCTGTATCTACACCAACCATCAGCTGACGATCGAGGAGCTCGCCTGACATGGAAAAGAACTTCACCCCGCGAGAGCTCGTCTCCGAGCTCGACCGCTACATCATTGGCCAGGAGGCGGGCAAGAAGGCCGTCGCCGTGGCGCTGCGCAATCGCTGGCGCCGCCAGCAAGTGGCCGCCGCGCTCAAAGACGAGATCTCGCCGAAGAACATCATCCTGATCGGCCCCACGGGCGTCGGCAAGACCGAGATCGCTCGACGTCTGGCCAAGCTGGCGCAGTCGCCGTTTCTCAAGATCGAGGCCTCGAAGTTCACCGAAGTCGGGTACGTCGGGCGCGATGTCGAGTCGATGATTCGCGATCTCGCGGAGATCGCGGTCAACATGGTCAAAGAGGAGGAGATCTCCACGGTGCGCGTGCGCGCCGAAGAGGTCGCCGAAGAGCGACTGCTCGATCTGTTGGTGCCGCCGGCTCCCGAGAGCGATTCCGACGATGAGTACGAGCCGCTCGAGATGCCCAACACGCGACGCCAACAGGCGACACGCGAGAAGTTCCGCGCGATGCTGCGCCAGGGCAAGCTCGACGAGCGCTACGTCGAGCTCGAGACGGCGGACAAGCAGATGCCGGCGATCGAGATCTTCAGCTCGTCGGGCATCGAAGAGATGGACGTCAACTTCAAGGACGTCTTCGGCAACTTTTTTCCGAAGAAGACCAAACGCCGCAAAATGAAGCTCCCCGAGGCGATGGAGCACCTGATCCAGGAAGAGTCGCAGAAGCTCGTCGACATGGACAAGGTGGTCAAAGAGGCGCTCCTGCGCACCGAGCAATCGGGGATCATCTTCCTCGACGAGATCGACAAGATCGCCGGGCGCGAGTCGAAGCAGGGGCCCGATGTCAGCCGTGAGGGTGTGCAGCGCGACATCCTGCCGATCGTCGAGGGCTCGGCGGTGACGACCAAGTACGGCATCGTGAAGACCGACCACATCCTCTTCGTCGCCGCGGGGGCGTTCCACGTCTCGTCGGTGACCGATCTGATCCCCGAGCTCCAGGGCCGCTTCCCGATCCGTGTCGAGCTGCAGAGCTTGGTGATGGCCGACTTCGTCCGCATCCTCACCGAGCCCGAGAACTCGCTGACCCGTCAATATCAGGCGTTGATGCAGACCGAGGGGGTCGAGCTGGTCTTCGACGAGTCGGGGATCGACGAGATCGCCGCGATCGCGGCGACCCTCAACCAGCGGATGGAGAACATCGGCGCGCGCCGCCTGCACACCGTGATGGAGCGCGTCCTCGAAGAGCTCTCGTTCAGAGCCCCAGAGATGAGCGGGCAGCGAGTCGTCGTCGACCGCGCCTACGTAACGGGGCAGCTCACCGATATCCTCGAGCAGGAAGATCTCAGCCGCTACATCCTCTAGGTTGCGGCGCCGATCGTCGGCCAGGTGGCGACGCCGATCCTCGACGCGCCCCGTCAGCCCAGATTCGCGCCCTCTGCGCTCGCACCGGCGCCCGGCGGCGAATGTCGAGCATCTACGGAACGCTAGTTGAGTGTTGTCCCTACTTTGGCTATACTCGATCAGGCATTCGTTCGCCGACATCCGATCGTGAAAAGGACAGAGAAGTCGATGCAAAGCGACCAGTTGATACAAGTCGGGCGCGCGCGGTTGACCCACAACTACAGCCAGTTGCCGATCGTCCTCTCCCACGGCGAAGGGTGCTATGTCTGGGACAGCGACGGCAATCGCTATCTCGACATGTTTTCGGGGATTGCCGTCAACGCCCTCGGGCACAACCACCCGCGCCTCGTGCAGGCCGTGAGCCAGCAGGCGCGGAAGCTGTTGCACGTCTCGAACATCTTCTTCAGCGAGCCCCAGGTGCGACTCGCCGCGATGCTTGCCGAGCTGAGCTTCGCCGATCGCGTCTTTTTCGCCAATAGTGGGGCCGAAGCCAACGAGGCGGCGCTGAAGTTGGTGCGTCGCTACATGAGAGAGGTGCGTCGCGAGGATCGCTTCGAGGTGATCACGATGCTCCACTCGTTCCATGGCCGAACGATGGCGACGGTCACGGCGACGGGGCAGGAGAAGTACCACAAGGGCTTCGAGCCTCTGGTGCCCGGCTTCAAATATGCGAAGTTCAACGATATCTCGTCGATCAAGGCGCTGATCGGGCCGCAGACCGCAGCGGTGATGATCGAGCCCGTACAGGGCGAGGGCGGTGTGTGGCCAGCGGACCCGACGTTCATGCGCGAGTTGCGGCAGCTCTGCGACGAGAAGGGGCTGTTGCTCGTCTTCGACGAGGTGCAGACCGGGATCGGCCGCTGCGGGACGATGTTCGCCTACCAGCACTACGATGTCGTCCCGGACTTGATGACCCTCGCGAAGGGGCTCGGCGGTGGCGTTCCGATCGGTGCGATGCTATGTCGCGAAGCGGTCAGCAAGGGCTTCGTGCCGGGGAGCCACGCCTCGACCTTCGGCGGCAATCCGCTGGCGTGCCAGGCGGCGTTGGCGACGTTGGAGACGATTCAGAGCGAGGAGCTCCTCACCAACTGTGAGGTGATCGGTCGCTATCTTTTGTCGCAACTATCGGATCTGGCGAACAAATACGACTTCGTCGTCGAGGCCCGCGGGATCGGGCTGCTCCTCGGTCTCGAGCTCTCCTGCGAAGCCAAGCCGGTCGTCGAGGCGTGCATGAAGCGCGGGGTGTTACTGAACGCGATCGGCAGCCACGTGTTGCGCTTCGCGCCGTCGTTGATCATTCAGAAGGGCCAGGCTCGAGCGGCTCTGCAGGTGTTGACCCAGGTGTTCGACGAAATCGCGAGCAAGACCGAGGCGCAAGCGGCGACCGGTTGAAGGAAAAAGGGAGATGAACAAGCGTCCCGTCTCATCGTTGGAGGTGATTCTTCAGCTCGTACCCGAGACCAGCTGGCGCGAGTTCTCGTTGTCCACCGAAGAGGCGTTCGTGATGTCGCTGGTCAACGACCGCCTCACCGTGCGCGAGATGATCGAGACCTGCGGCCTCGGCGAGAAGACGACCGTCGATGTGCTGTACCGACTGTACAAGATCGGCCTGATCGCCCTCGATTCGGAGAACAAGCACCCGACGTTCGACAGCGTCGACCAGCCCAGCTCCGAGTCGTCGCAACCGAAGATCGAGGTCGACGTAAAGATGCTGCAAAAACGGCCGCAGCCGAAGAAGCGGCGCACGACGACGCCCGAGGTGGCGGCGACGGTGGCGGCGGATCTCGACGAGGAGCTCCAACGAACGATCAATCGGAAGTACAACGAGATCAAGTTCTGCTCGGCGCGAATTTTTCTGGAGCTACCCGAGAGCTACGACGAAGAGGCGCTCCGTGCGAGCTTTCTTCGGCTCTCGAAAGCGTTTCATCCCGATCGGTACTTCAATCGAAACATCGGCAAATATCGCACCCGCGTGACGAAGATTTTCGAGCACCTCACGCGTTGCCACGACCTCTTGCTACAGGGGTTGCGCCATCGGCCTCCCGTCGTGAAGAAGGAAAAGGCGGCGTCGCCGTCACCGCGCGTGAAGGATGCGACCGCACGACAGCGCCCTGCGGCCGACGAGAGCAAGCCACCATTTCAATTGGAGACGAACCGACCTCCTGAGGCCGCGGAACCGCCCGAGCCCGATCCGAGGCCATCCAGCGAGCGCCACGACACGCTCACCCAGCTTCCACCCTTCGAGCCGACCTTCGGCAAAAAAGATATTGCATCATCTCTGCGAGTTTCCTACGCTAATCGAGGAGCCGGCGAACAATCACCGCAAGCGTCGTTTTGGCGTCGGACCGCGGCCAAGCATCAGGAGCTGCGCGAGCAACAACCAAAAGATGGTGTTGCCAATGGCGGCGCCGTCGCTCCGGCCGCGGACGAGATGTCCTCCTTCGACGATAGCGGTCCTCTCGAGTTGGGGCTCCATCCGATCGAACGTCACGGGTTGCGCCTGTTTGCGATTGGTGTCTCCCTGATGCTCAATGATGAACGATCGATCGCGCCGCCGTTCTGCAAGGCCGCGGTCGCGCAGTTGGGTGGCTTCCCCTATTTGATTGCACAGATCGAACAGATGACGAAATCGTGAGTAGAAACCCGGCCATCCGGGCGTGCGAGAGGAAAACAGGACCACTATGGAATACGTGATGGGCATCGACCTCGGCACGACCAACACCTGCGTGGCGATCGTCGAGGGAGGAATCCCGAAGGTGATCGCAAACAAGGCGGGGTACAAGACGACGCCGTCGATGTTCGCCGTCACCGACAACGGGAAGCGCCTGATCGGCCACCTCGCCAAGCGCCAAGTGATCACGAACTCGAGCAACACGGTCTACGCCGCCAAACGCCTCATCGGGCGCACGGTACGCTCGCCCGAGTTCAAGCAGGCGAAGGTGACCTATCCCTACGAGCTGGTCGAGTGGGAAAACGGTGACATTCGCATACGGATTCGCGATCGAATCTACGCGATCTCTGAAATCGGCTCCTACATTCTGCAAGAGATGCGCGTGATCTGTGAGGAGTACCTTGGTCAGCCTGTAATCAAGGCGGTCATCACCGTTCCCGCCTATTTCAACGACAATCAGCGCCAGGCGACCAAGGATGCCGGTCGAATCGCGGGGTTCGAGGTCCTGCGGATCATCAACGAGCCGACGGCGGCGGCGCTCGCGTTTGGTTTCGGCAAGAAAGAGTCCCAGAAGATCGCCGTCTTCGACCTCGGCGGCGGGACGTTCGACATCTCGATCCTGGAAATCTCGGACGGGGTCTTCGAGGTGCTCTCCACGGGCGGAGACACCTACCTCGGCGGCGAAGATTTCGACATGCGGATCATCGAGTGGCTGGTCTACGAGTTCGCCCGCGAGCACAAGGTCGACCTGCGTAAGGACAAGATGGCGTTTCAACGCCTCAAGGATGCCGCCGAGACCGCCAAGTGTGAGCTGTCGTTCATCGCCCAGACCGAGATCAACCTGCCCTTCATCTACTCCGAGGGCGAGACGACGCTTCATCTGCAGTATACCCTGACCCGCGAGAAGCTCGAGTCGTTGGTGATCGACCTGGTCGAGAAGTCGCTGAAGATTTGCCACAAGGCGTTCGACGAGTCGCCCGTGAAGGTCGACGAGCTCGATCAGGTGCTGCTCGTCGGCGGGATGACCCGGATGCCGCTCGTCCAACGCAAAGTCAAAGAGTACTTCCGCCTCGACCCTTGCAAGGGTATCCATCCCGACGAAGCGGTCGCGCTCGGCGCGGCGATTCAAGGCTTCGCCCTGATGAAAGAGGACTCCGACGTTTTGCTCCTCGATGTGACGCCGCACTCGTTGGGGATCATGATCGTCGGCGGGTACTTCAACACGATCATTCGGGCGAACACCAAAGTGCCGACCTCCAAGACCCACACCTTCACCACCGTTCGCGACAACCAGACGACGGTGAAGATCCTCGTCTTCCAGGGCGAGAGCGAGATGGCGATGGAGAACGAGTTTCTCGGCGAGTTCATGCTCACGGGTCTGCGCGAGGCGCGGCGCGGCGAGCCTCAGGTCGAGGTCGCCTTCGAGATCACCGCCGACGGGATCGTCCGGGTCTCGGCCAAGGATCTCGACACGGGCAAACAGCAGCGGATCGAGGTGACC
>JAGQJP010000117.1 GCA_020430585.1 Myxococcales bacterium
CACGATGAGGCGCATGAGACCAGCTGACGACCCGGGGAAACCCGATCCGCGTTTCGCTCCGCACGCGACCGACGACGAGACGATCGTCGCCAACGCGACGCCAGGCAGCTATGGTGCCCTCTCGGTCCTGCGGATCAGCGGCTCTCGGACGATCGCCGTCGTCCAGCAGATCTTCGAGCCCCTCCCCGATCGGTTCCGCCAACAACAGATGTACTATGGCCGTTTTCGTGACCCCGAGCGAGAGGACGTGCTCGACGAGGGCTACGTCGTCGTGATGCACGCGCCCCAGAGCTACACCGGAGAGGACGTCGCCGAGCTCTCGATCCACGGAGGAGCGGTGAACGTACGCCGGATGCTCGACGCGATCCGACGCTGCGGCGTGCGCCTCGCCGAACAGGGTGAGTTCACCAAGCGTGCCTTCCTCAACGGACGGATCGATCTGACCCAGGCCGAGGCGGTCGTCGACCTGCTGAACGCGAAGACCGAGGCGAGTCTCGATCTGGCGCTGCGACAACTCGAAGGCCGCTTGTCCGAGACCCTCGGCGAGCTGCGAGCGGCGCTGATCGGGGTACGAAGCGCCCTCGAGCTGAACATCGACTTCATCGAAGAGGATGTTCCGATCTTCGAGGCAGGCCCATTGGTTGGGCAGCTCGATCAGGCGCTCGAGGCCATACGGACGCTGCTCGAGAGCTACGAACGGGGACGGATCTACCGCGACGGCCTGCAACTCGCGATCGTCGGCCGGCCGAACGTTGGAAAATCGAGCCTGTTCAACGCGCTGCTCCGGGAGCATCGGGCGATCGTCACGCCGATTCCCGGGACGACCCGCGACGTGCTGCAGGATACGGCGAATCTCCGCGGTGTGCCGGTGCAGCTCGCCGACACCGCGGGAATTCACGACGCCGGCGATACCGTGGAACGGATCGGCATCGAACGTTCGAGGGCTCAAGTCGAGCACGCCGACCTGCTGCTCTTGGTGCTCGACCCCTCCGAGTCCCTGAGCGCCGCCGACGAAGAGATCATCGCCACCGTGACGGCTCGGCCCCATCTAGTCGTGCTCAATAAATCGGACCTCTCACCGGCCTGGGACAACACGCGCTTCGCCCACGCGCTGCGCGTCTCGGCGCTGACCGCCGCCGGGCTCGAGGAGCTGATCGATCGGATCGTCGACATCGTCGGCGCTCGGGACCCGGGTCACGAGCAGAGTGTCGTGTTGACCAATGCGCGCCATCGCGATCTCTTGGAGCGCGCGGCGGCGAGCCTCGAGCGCGCTCGCGAGGCGCTCGTCGGCGGGGAAGAGCCAGAGTTCGTCACCGTCGACGTGCAAGAGACGCTGGACGCGATCGGGGCGATCAGCGGGATGACGACGCCCGACGAGTGGCTGAATAAGATATTTTCGCAGTTCTGTATTGGAAAGTAAGGCCGTTTTGCTCGACGAATCGAACACGAGGGCCATTTTTTGAGCATAGAAAGAGGACGTAAGGAGGAAGTCATGGTCAAACCGATTCGCAAAGTCGCCGTGCTCGGGGCCGGTGTGATGGGAAGTGCAATCGCCGCCCATCTGGCCAACGTCGGCGTACCCAGCCTGCTGTTCGACATCGTCCCCCGGGAGCTCACCGCCGACGAGATCGCAAAGGGGTTGACATTGCAAGATCCACGCGTGCGCAATCGGTTGAGCGCCGGTGGGTTGGAGGCGGCCGTCAAATCCAAGCCTGCCGCGTTCTTCAAGAAGGAGAATGCGGCCCTCGTGACGCCCTGTAACTTCGAGGACGACGCGGCGCGCCTCGCCGAGGCAGACTGGATCGTCGAAGCGGTGACCGAGAACCTCAAGATCAAGCACATCGTCTTCGAGCTGGTCGAGAAGAACCGCCGTCCCGGTACGCCGGTGACCTCGAACACCTCGGGGCTGAAGATTTCGTCGATGCTCGAAGGACGCTCCGACGATTTCCGGCAGAGCTTCTTCGTTACGCACTTCTTCAACCCCGTGCGGTACATGAAGCTCCTCGAGATCATCCCCGGACCCGAGACCAAGCCCGAGATCCTCGATCACCTCGTCGAGTTCGGTGAGCGCCGCCTCGGAAAGGGGATCGTCTGGGGCAAGGACACCGTCAACTTCGTCGCCAACCGGATCGGTGTCTACGGGATGATGGTCACGATGCAGCTCGCCGAGGAGCAGGGAATGCGCTTCGACGAGGTCGACAACCTCTTCGGCAAGCCCCTCGGCCGCCCCAAGAGCGCCGTCTTCCGCACCGCCGATCTCGTCGGGCTGGACACGATGGCCCACGTCGCGAAGAACTGCTACGACAACCTCCCCGACGATGAAGAGCGTGGTGTCTTCCAGCTGCCCGCCTACCTCGAGACGATGATCGAGCGCAAGTGGCTCGGCCAGAAATCGAAGCAGGGCTTCTTCAAGAAAGAGGGCAAAGCGATCTTGACTCTCGACCCGGCGACGATGTCCTATGTCGAGTCGATCAAGCTCGACGCGCCGTCGCTCAAGGCCGCCAAGCGCGAGAATGATCTCGGCAAGCGGGTCAAGGCGATCTGCGCGGCCGACGACCGCGCGGGCAAGCTGGCTTGGGCCGTGACGAGCCGTGTGCTGGTTTACGCCGCCAAGCGTTTGGGCGAGATCGCCGACGACATCGTCAACATCGACAACGGAATGAAGTGGGGCTTCAACTGGGAGCAGGGCCCCTTCGAGAGCTGGGACGCGATGGGCGTCGCCGACGTCGCCGCGCGCCTGAAGGACGAGGGCGTCGAGGTCCCGCAGGTGGTGCGAGATCTGTTGGCCCATGGCGAGGGGACGTTCTACAAAAAAGAGGGCGCGACCCAATACTACTGGGACTTCCTCTCCAAGAGCTACAAGGTCGTTCCGGAGCGCAAGCACACGATCTTCCTGCAGACCTTCAAGGATCACAACGCCAAGGTCTCCGGCAATCTCGGCTCGACCCTCTGGGATCTCGGCGATGGGATCGCCGCCCTCGAGTTCCACACCAAGATGAACTCGATCGACGATGACATCATCAAAGGGCTCCACGACGCGCTCGGGCGCCTCGACGAGAATTTCGACGGGCTCGTGATCTACAACGAGGGCCAGAACTTCTCGGTCGGCGCGAACCTCGTGCTGATCTACATGGCGGCGCAGGCCAAGCAGTGGGACACCCTGGAGAAGATGTCGAAGTCGTTCCAGGACGTGAACCAGATGCTCAAGTACTCGCCGAAACCGGTCGTCGTCGCGCCGCATCAGATGGCTCTCGGCGGTGGCTGCGAAGTGGTCTTGGCGGGGAACGCGACGCAGGCCCATGCCGAGCTCTACATCGGGCTGGTCGAGGTCGGTGTCGGCCTGATCCCCGGTGCTGGCGGTACCAAAGAGCTGCTCTGCCGGGTTCTCGATCGGATCCCCCACGGTGCGAACGTCGACCTGTTGCCTTACGTGCAGAAGGCTTTCGAGACGATCGGGATGGCAAAGGTCGCCACCAGCGCCGAAGAGGCACGACAGATGTGCTTCCTGCGCGAGTCGGACGCGATCTCGTTCAACCGGGACCACCAGCTCAACGACGCCAAGCGTCTGGCGCGCTTCATGGCCGACTCGGGCTGGGTCGCGCCGCAGCCGCGGATGGTGAACCTGCCCGGCCGTAGCGCGCTCGGGGCGATCGAGGCGTTCCTTTACTCGATGCAGCTCTCGGGCTTCATCAGCGAGCACGACGCGCTGATCGGCAAGAAGCTCGGCCACGTGCTCACGGGCGGCGACACCTCGCCGAACGTCGCGGTCTCCGAGCAGCACCTGCTCGATCTCGAGCGCGAGGTCTTCATGAGCCTCTGCGGCGAGAAGAAGAGCCAGGATCGGATGCAATACATGGTGATGAACAACAAACCGCTTCGCAACTAGCGTGCTTCTGCCGGTCGCCGCGGGATGACCCGCACCTCGTGGCGGCGACGGCAGAAACCGTGCGGGATTGTCCAATGGAGTGATGAGTATGAAAGAAGCCGTAATCGTTTCCGCGGTGCGGACCCCGGCGGGTCGAGGCAAGCGCGGAAATCTGAGAGATACGCGTCCCGAGGACTTGATGGCGATCGCGATCAAGGGCGCGATGGAGCGCGTACCGGGGCTGACCGGCGAGATGGTCGACGATTTGATCGTCGGCTGCGCGATGCCGGAAGGCGAGCAAGGGATGAACATCGCACGTCTGGCCGGCGCACTCGCCGGGCTGCCCTACACCGTCGCAGCGATGACGGTCAACCGTTTCTGCTCGTCGGGGCTGCAGACCGTTGCCCAGGCCGCCGAGCGGGTGATGGTCGGCGCCTGTGACGTCGTCGTCGCCGGCGGCGTCGAGAGCATGTCGATCGTACCGATGGGTGGCAACAAGCCGAGCCCACACCCCGGGCTGATGGAGAACGATCCGAAGTGGTATACGCCGATGGGCAACACCGCCGAGCTCGTCGCCCAGCGGTTCGAGGTCAGCCGCGCCGATCAAGACGCCTTTGCGCTGCGCAGCCACCAACGTGCGCTGGCGGCACAGGCCGCGGGAAGATTCGACGAGGAGCTGGTTCCCGTCGAGACCGTGGTCTATGGCGAAGGCGGCCCGAAGGCGGTGACGGTGAGCGCCGACGAAGGCCCGCGGGCGGACACCACGCTCGAGGCACTGGGCAAGCTCAAAGCGGTCTTCGCCGTCAACGGCTCGGTCACCGCGGGGAACAGCTCGCAGGTGAGCGACGGCGCCGCAGCG
>JAGQJP010000118.1 GCA_020430585.1 Myxococcales bacterium
CGAAGAGAAGCAGCGCCTGGGCGTGCTCGGCGGCGTCGAAGACCCGAGCCAGGTTCTTCTCGGTCTCGCCGACCCATTTCGAGACGACGCGGCTGAGATCGATGCGAAAGAGCTCGAGCCCCAGCTCACGCGCGAGGATCGCGGCGACCAATGTCTTTCCCGTACCGGGAGGGCCGTGGAACAGGGCGGTCAAGCCACGCCCGGAGCTGAAGCGGCGACCGAAGCCCCAGTCGTCGAAGACGGCGCGACGTTGTACGGCGAATGCGCGCAGCTCGTCGAGCGCCTGTCGCAGCTCGGCGGGCAAGACGACGTCCTCCCAGCGGCTGTTCTCCTCGACCCGTTCGGCGAGAGTGGCGAGCGTGCTCGAGACCTGTCGTCGCGCGCCGTCGCGCAAGGCCTCCGTGCTCAACTCGCCGCCGTGTTGCGCGATCGCCCAGCCGACGGCAGCCTCGATCTGGCCACCTGTCAGAGCGAACTGGCTCGCGAGCTCGGCGCAGTCGATGGCTCGCGCCCCATCCTCAGCGGCGAGCGCTCTGCGCCAGAGCTCCGCGCGCGAAGCCATCTCGGGCACGGCGAACGCGATCTCCGTCGTCGCATCGCTGGCGTCGATCGAATCGAGCGAGCGACGGTGCCCAGCCACCACGCAAAGCCCGGCGAAAGAGCTCAGCGCCTGTTCCAGCCGAGCCGCGAGCGGCGGCTCGAGCCGCTCGTCGCCCCGTGTGTCCAGATATAGCACCGCATCGCGCAGCGTGGCCTCGACGAGCAGCGTGTTCAGTGTCTCGGCGAAGAGCGCTGATTGGTGCAGTGCCCCGTCCAGCCAGCGCGGCACGTCGACCAGCAGCAGCGGCGCGTCGCGGACCATCGTTCGCACGAAGAGCTTCTTGCCGACGCCCGCCGGGCCGACCAGACGGAGACGACCCGATTGCTCGCGGGCACGCTCGAAGAGGCCAGTCAGCCTCTCCCGCTCACGTTCGTCGACGATCCAGCCTGCCGCAACCGATCCCGGGCGAACCAGTCGCGTAAAGGAACGGATCGTCTCGTCGAGATCGCAACCCGACCCACGGAGCGCATAGCGCGCCACCTGCGGATGCACGCGCATTCGCATGTCGATCAGCTCGAGCTCGCCCTCCTCGTCGCGCTCGTCGACCAGGATCAGGCGCCGCTCACGCAGCGGTCGACCCGCCGAGACACAAGCCATCACCTCGTCGCGCCCCGCCAAACCCGAGGTCAAGAGGGCCGCGAGCAGCCCGACGTCGAGACGCCGCTGCGCCGGGTCGCCACCGAACCAACGCAACAACGCTCGCAGGTCTAGCTCGAGAGCCCAGGCGAGCAGCAGCAACAGAATCTCCCGCTCGAGACGCGACAGCCCAAACGCCTCGCCGAGCTGGGCCAGAGGCAGCTGTAGCCCACTCCGCCGCGTCTTGCCGATCCGCTCGTCGATCCAGTCTCGCTGGTGGTCGGGCAGCAATGCCCCCAATTGGCGCGACGTTACAGCGGCCGCGACGCCTTGATCGCCGCCGATCGGCGGCCCCGCGAGGTTAGTCTCAGCCGCGCCGGCAGAAACGCTGCCGCTCGCGACCGCCGCCTGGATTCGGCACCGCAGCCACTCGAGCTCGTCCGAAAGGTGCTCGAGCGCGTCACGATACGGTGCTAGCGTCCCAGATTCCATCGTGCCCCCGGAGCTGCGCTATCATGCCGAGCTGTAGTCTATATTATCAACATGATCGTTATAGTAGCTAATGTCTATCCAGACAGTAGGCGATCGATTTCGTAATTTCAAGACATAATTCGTTTCCGCCGCTCCATTGCCGGAGATAAAGGACTTTGAGGGCCACAACGCTGTCCCTAGCGGCCGGAACGATCTCTCGCGCTCGGCAAGGCACCTCGTGAAGCCGCAGGAGATCTCTCCCGACGCACTCGACGCCCACCGATAGCGACGAGAGCGCCCCGCTCTGAGCTGCTACCTCTGGTGGTTTTGTACCCACCTCCGCTCCTCGCGGTCTACCTGGGCGAGCCGGAATCAGGCCGGCCCGGTGGTCGGCAGCAACGCGCGCTTGCTGCTGATTGCGCAGTTTCTGTGAAGGTCGTGACGTATCCGGGGGGCTTGCGGTCGCAAAACGATCGAGTCGCCCGCGCCGTGCACGAATAGGCTAAGCTCCTGCCCGATCTTCGCGTGGACCACGACACCAGGGGGACGGTGCTTCGCCTGGAACGTGAATGCCACAGGGGGGCGAAGAACTGCTACTGGCGACGGAG